>DATMOQ010000051.1:0-6465 GCA_035568195.1 Gemmatimonadales bacterium | reverse complement strand
CGGATCGCCGCCGCCCCCTACCTGACCCGGACCGAGGCCCTGCTCACCAGCTTCCGCGCCGAATCGCGGAGTGGCCGGGTGGACACGGCCTTCCCCGCGCAGGCACAGGACCTGCTGGTCACCACCCGCCTGATGTTGAACTCCCCTGCCGCCAGGGATCCCCGCCTCGCGAGCCTGCTTCAGGATCTCGAGGTGATGCTGGTGCAAATCGCCCAGCTCCCCGCCGGCAGCGACCGGAACGATGTGGAGCTGATCAATCATGGACTCGATCAACGAAGCGTGATGCTGCGGCTGCGGGCGGTGAGCCCGCTGCCGGGCGCCAACGCGAGAGGAGCGCTCTAATGGTTTCCCTGTTGCTGCTCACGACCGTCGCGACATTGGTTCAGGTCCCGGCCATCCCGCCCATTCCTCCGGTGCCCCAGGTGCCGGTGCAGGCGGCGATGGAGCTGGCCCGGGTCGGTGTCCAGCTCGCCCAGCTGTCGGAGCTGCGTGGCCTCGCGTCCCTCTCGGGCCTGTCGGATGCCCGGAACCTGGCCGAGCTGGCGTACGAGGATGGCCGCATCGCGCGTCACGCCCATCGCGGCGCCCGCCTGGGCTCCGTGCCGCCCGAGAGCTGGTCCGCCGACGACCCCGCGGACTCGCTGTACCGCGCGGCGCGGGATCTCCTGAACCGGGGCAAGTATGCCGAGGCAGCCACCGCGTTCGCGGACCTCGCGAAGCGCTATCCCTGGTCGACGTACACCCCGGACGCCTACTACTGGCAGGCGTTCTCTCTCTACAAGACGGGGGAGACGTCCAAACTCAAGCTGGCCCGCTCGGCGCTGCAGTATCAGCAGCAGCATTATCCCGAGACCCAGACTCGCGGGGACGCCGACGCCCTCTACGCGCAGATCCAGGGCGCGCTGGCCCGGCAGGGAGACGCCGACGCGCGGGCCTGGGTGGACGCCCATGCGAGGGGGGTCGACTCCTCCCGAGCCGCGCCCGTGGGCGGCTGCTCGTCCGGCGACGACGATGACGATCCCCGCATCGCGGCGCTGAACGCCCTGCTCCAGATGGACGCTGACCGCGCCGTGCCGGTGCTCAAGAAGGTCCTGGAACGCCGCGACGCCTGCTCGGTGTCGCTGCGCCGCAAGGCGGTCTTCATCATCTCGCAGCAGCATACGCCTGAGACCGAGGACATCCTCCTCAGCGCCGCGCGGAACGACCCGGACGAAGACGTGCGTGAGCAGGCCGTGTTCTGGCTCTCGCAGGTGGGAAGCGCCAAGGCCGCGAGCGCCCTCGACTCGATCCTCCTGAACTCCACGAACCCGGACTTGCAGAAGAAGGCCGTGTTCGCGCTGTCCCAGATCGACTCGCCGGAAGCGATGCGGATGCTGCGCGACTACGCCGAGAAGCAGGGCGCGCCGGTCGAGGCGCGCGCCGACGCCATCTTCTGGCTCTCCCAGCAGGGGCACGGGGAGAATGCGGGTTACTTGAGAACCCTCTACGGGCAGCTCACCGACGAGGATCTGAAGGACAAGACCATCTTCGCCATTTCGCAGATCGGCGGCGCCGACAACCTCAACTGGTTGATGGATCTCGCGGTCAATGAGCAGGAGTCGGTGGAGATCCGGAAAAAGGCGCTCTTCTGGGCCGGCCAGTCCAACGACGTCTCGCTCGAGCGGCTGACGGCGCTCTACGGCCGGATGAAGAACCGGGACATGAAGGAGCAGATGATCTTCGTCTACTCTCAGCGGCGTGAGGGGCAGGCGCTGGACAAACTCATCGACATCGCCCGGCACGACACCGATCCCGAGCTCCGCAAGAAGGCCATCTTCTGGATCGGCCAGTCCCACGATCCCAAGGCAGCGCAGTACCTGCAGGAGGTCATCAACCAATGAACCGGACCTTGACGGTTCTGGGCGCGGCGCTCCTCCTCGGGAGCGCCGCCTCCGCCCAGAGCATCGCCCGCCGGGTGAGCTCGGTCAGCGACGGCACCGTGCGGATGACGTTCGCGTCGCGCCCCGGCGTCTGCGGGGACGGCGCGCACAGCATCTCCTTCGATTGCGACGACAACGACTGCCGCCACCACTCCAACTGGAACTCGGACGACCGGGACGGGGACGTCACGTCCTGTCCCTGCGAGGAGGGACCGGTGCGGCTGGTGCTCCACATTCGGGGCGGCAAGGTGTACCGGGTGCGCGCCTACGTGGCCGGCGAGTGGCGGCCCGGCGGACCCGAGGTGACGGACCTGGGCCGGGTCGGCGCCGTCGAGGCGTCGCAGTACTTGCTCGATCTGGCCCGGCAGTCGGAAGGCCGCGTGGGGGAAGAAGCGATTTTTCCAGCCACCTTGGCCGACTCGGTTACAGTCTGGCCCGACCTCTTCAAGATTGCGCGTAACCAGGCCGTCCCCACCGCCACCCGGAAGTCGGCCGTGTTCTGGATCGGGCAGGCGGCCGGGGAAGCGGTCACCAAAGGACTGGATTCGCTGGCGCAGGGCAGCGACGTGGACCGGGACGTGCGGGAGTCGGCGGTGTTCGCGCTGTCGCAGCAGCGAAACGACGTCGGCGTGCCGGCGCTGATCTCGATCGCCCGGACCAACAAGGATCCCGACATCCGCAAGAAGGCCATCTTCTGGCTGGGCCAGTCCGATGACCCCCGGGCGCTCGCGCTCTTCGAGGAGCTGCTCACCCGCCAATAGGACCAGTTCGACGCTCGGAAGACTCCATCGGCCGCGGGGTGCAACCCCGCGAGCCTCCCGCGCGTCCGAAGTCCTATGCTCCCTCTCCTCTTACTGCTGCAGGGCCCGCAGGCTCAGAAGCCCCAGACCGCCACCGTCGACTCCGCCGCCCTTCGCCATTCCAACGGGCTCGTGCCCCCAATGGCGATGGCGGTCCGCGTGTCCACCGCCCCGGTGATGGACGGCACGGTCGACGACCCCATCTGGGCGACCGCCACGCCGATTACGGATTTCCGGCAGGTCGATCCCCATGAAGGCCAGCCCGCGTCGGAGCGGACCGAAGTCCGGGTGCTCTACGACGATCAGGCGGTCTATATCGGGGTGCGGCTCTGGGATGACTCGGCGAGCCGGATCGCCCACCACCTGGGACGTCGCGACACCTTCACGCAGAGCGACGACTTCCGCGTCCTGATCGACAGCTACCACGACCACCGCACCGCTTTTCGATTCGACATCACGCCCACCGGCGTGAAGGGCGATATCCAGTTCGGGGACGACGGCAATTTTTCGGATCAGTCCTGGGACCCGGTGTGGGAAGCCAAGACGTCGATCGACTCCCTCGGCTGGAGCGCCGAGGAGCGGATTCCCTTCTCGCAGCTCCGATTCTCCCGCGCCCCGGACCAGATCTGGGGCATCCGGTTCGTACGCACCATTTTGCGGAAAAACGAGTTCGATCTCTTTCCCTTCGTGGGGAAGACCGAGAACGGCTTCGTGTCCCGCTTCGCCCATCTGGGCGGTCTCCACAACATTCCGGCGCCGCGCCGGCTCGAGCTGCTCCCGTACACGTCGGGCACCGGCACCTTCCAGCCCGCCGGCCCCGTGGGGAACCCGTTCTCCCGGACCAGCGCCTACTCGGGGAACGCCGGACTCGACGTCAAGTACGGCGTGAATTCGTTCCTCACGCTCGACGCCACCATCAACCCCGATTTCGGTCAGGTCGAGCTCGACCCGGCGTTCGTCAATCTCACGGCCTTCCAGGTCTTCCTGCCCGAGCACCGCCCGTTCTTTGTGGAGGGGGACGACATCTTCAATTTCGGCGGCGGCTCGGGAGGACTCGCCGCCTTCGGATCCACGCCGCAATTCTTCTACTCCCGACGCATCGGTCGGGCCCCGGAGGGATCGACGTACTCCGCGGGACAGTTCACCGACTATCCCGACAACACGGCGATCCTCGGCGCCGCCAAGCTCACCGGGAAGACGCCCTCCGGATGGTCGGTGGGTCTTCTCGATGCCGTGACGTCCCGGGAAGAGGCGTCGGTGCTCGACACCAACACGGCCATCACGTCTCATGACATCGTCGAGCCCGCGTCCAACTTCCTCGTGGGCCGGGTACGCCGGACGCTCAACGGCGGCGGCTCGAGCTACGGCGCCATCGTTTCCGCCGTCAATCGCGACATCACGGTCCCGGCCCTGCGGGGAATGACCACGGGCGCGTACACGTTCGGCGTCGACACGAAGCAGCTCTGGGACCACAATACCTACGCGCTCGCAGCCGACCTGGGCGGGTCGTACCTCACCGGGGACACCGCCGCGCTCCAGGCGGCGCAGTTCTCGTCCGGACGGTACTACCAGCGCCCCGACGCCCACGCCTTCCACTACGACCCGACCCGCACGTCGCTCGCGGGATTCAACGGGAACGTCTACCTCGACAAGCTGTCGGGGGCCTGGCTCTGGGGAACCGCGGTGAGCACGTCGTCGCCGGGATTCGAGGTCAACGACCTGGGCTTCCAGCAGCGCGTCGACCGGATCTCCGGGTACGCGTACCTCGCCCGCCATCAGACGACCCCGGGGCGCATCTTCCGGGAGACCTGGTCGGTCCTGACCGTGGGCCCGTCATGGAACTACGACGGCAATCCCATTCAGCGGGCGGTGACCGGCTCGGTGTTCGGGAATTTCAACAACTTCTGGTTTTTCCAGGTCATCGGGAACTACAACGCGCAGGCGGTGGACGACCGGCTCACCCGCGGTGGGCCTCTCGCCCTCGCCCCGGCGAACTGGTACGGCAGCGCGATGCTTCAGTCCGACCAGCGCAAGGCGCTGACGGGGATGTTCATGTCGTCGTACACCAAGGACGTCGCGGGGGGCTGGCAATTCAACGTCAGCCAGCAGGTCGGGTGGCGCCCCACCAGCGCGCTCAATTTTTCGGTCACCCCCAACTTCACCGTGGGGCCGACGGCCGCCCAATACGTCCAGACCGTGCCGGACACGTTCGCGACCGGGACATTCAAGTCTCGATACGTGTTCGCCCAGCTCTTTCAGCACGAGTTCGACGTGACCGTGCGGGTCAACGCGGCCGTCTCTCCGGCCTTGTCCCTCGAGGTGTTCGCCCAGCCGTTCGCGTTTACAGGCGCCTACGGCGGCTTCAAGGAACTGGCCCAACCGGGGACGTTCAACTTCAACCGATATCAGCCCGGGACGGGAATCACCTATGCGGCGGGCACCTATACGGTGAAGCCCGATCCCGCTCAACCCACCGACTCGTTCTTCATCGCCAACCCGGATTTCCGGACCCGCTCGGTGCGGATCAACGCCGTCCTGCGCTGGGAATACCGGCCCGGGTCGACGCTGTTTCTGGTGTGGACGCAGAGCCGGGGAGGCACCTTCGCCGACCCGACCTTCGACATCGGCCGCGACTTCAACCATCAGCTGTTCCTCGACCGGCCGACCAACGTCCTGCTCATCAAGCTCAATTACTGGATGAGCCTATAAGACAAAGGGAGCGGGGAGCGGTCTGAGTCCAGGATGGGAGAGCCCCGCTCGCGCGGTGGAGCTTCCATTTTTCCTACTCAGACCGCTCCCTGCTCCCCGCTCCCTATATTTCTCGCCATGCCCTCCCCTCGCCGGGTCCTCAAAGTCGCGGCCGTCTTTCTGTTGCTCCTCGTGCTCGGCTGGGCAGCCATCGTCGTCGACGTCCTGGCCACCGGCGCGCATGAAGGCGCCGCTCCCGCCGACGCCATCGCGGTGCTCGGCGCCGCGCAGTACAACGGACGACCCTCCCCCGTTTTCCGGGCCCGCCTGGACAAGGCGGCGGAGCTCTACCACGCGAACACCGCGCCGGTGGTCCTCGTGACCGGCGGCATCGGCAACCGGGACACGGTGAGTGAGGCCGAAGTGGGGCGCCGCTACCTCACACAGCACGGGATCCCGCCCGAGGCGGTGGTCGCGCTGCCCCCTGCCGCCACCACGGTGGCGTCGATGACCCAGCTCGGCGCGTGGTACAAGGAGCGCTCCGGCAAGCGGGTGGTGCTGGTGAGCGATGGGTTCCATCTCCTCCGTCTGCGGATCCTCGCCGGCCGCCAGGGCCTGGTGGCCTTCACGTCACCGGTCCGGGCGTCCCCCATCACCGCAAGTCTCAGGACCAACGCCGGCTACGTCGCCGCCGAGGGATGGAAAGTCCCGGTGGCTTGGCTCTTCTATCGTTAGGACGAGGGTTCGCCGATGCAGGTCGCGACGCGACGAGTGCACACCGGCAGGGTGATCGATCTGGATGTGGACACCGTGCGCTTCCCCGACGGATCCACCGGGGAGCTGGAGATGATCCGGCACCCGGGCGCTTCCGCGGTGGTGCCCATCCTCTCTGATCCGACCGGGCCCGACCCCACCATTCTTCTCATCCGGCAGTACCGCTACGCCACCGGCGGCATGCTGTGGGAGATCCCGGCGGGGCGCCTGGAAAAGGGGGAGGCGCCAGTCGACTGCGCCCGCCGCGAGCTGCTCGAAGAGACGGGCATGCAGGCCGGGAATAT
>DATMOQ010000050.1:0-7494 GCA_035568195.1 Gemmatimonadales bacterium | reverse complement strand
TGGTGGTGAAGAACGGCTCGAAGATCTGGCGCCTGGTTTCCTCGCTCATCCCCGTTCCGGAGTCCGTCACGGTGAGCCGTACCGACGGGCCCAGGGCGGCGGCCAGGCGAGCCGCGGTCCGGGCGTCAAGCTCCACCTCCGCCGTCTCGATGATGAGGTGTCCGCCGTCGGGCATGGCGTCGCGCGCGTTCACCACCAGGTTCAGCAGGACCTGTTCGACCTGACCCGGATCCCCCATCACCGTCGCGGGACGGTCGGCGAGCCGCAGGTCGAGCGTGATATCGGCCCGCAGCAGGCGCCGCAGCATGCCCGCCAGGTCCCGCACTGTGGCGCTGAGATCCAGCGGTTGCGGTTGCAGCACCTGCTTGCGCGCGAATGCCAGGAACTGGCGGGTCAGGGCGGCGCCGCGCCGCCCCGCTTCCATGATCTCCTCGAGCTGCTGCAGCAGCTCCGGGTCCGAAACATCCCGGAGCATCAGATTCCCCACGCCCAGGATCACCGCCAGGATGTTGTTGAAGTCGTGGGCGATCCCGCCGGACAGCCGCCCCACCGCCTCGAGTTTTTGCAGCTGGCGTACTTCGGTTTCCATCTGGCGCCGCTCGGTCAGGTCGCGCACCGACCCGATCAAGTGGGTGGCCCGGCCCTGGGGGTCGAACACCGGCGTCACCGTGACCTCGCCCAGGCGGGTGCCCGCCGGGAAGCTGGTCAGCTCCTCCCACCGGACCGTCTTACGCGTGCGAATGGCCTCCGCGTATTTCGCGACGGCTAACGACCGCGACGGCTCCGGAATGACCTCGTGGACGAACTTGCCGAGCACCGCGGCGCGCGGCACGCCGGTGACCTGGACAAACGCCGGATTGACCGAGGTGAAGCGATATCCCTCGGGCTCCACCTGGAGATCGAAGAGGACATCCGCGATGTGATCGTAAATGAGGGCCAGATGCTGTTCGCGATCCCGCAGCGCCGCGGCAGTCTGGTGCGACGCCGTGACGTCTTCGATGAACGCACTGAAGGTGGTACGGTCCCCGCGAGTGATCGGGGTGATGGCCAGGACCACACGCAGCTCGCGGCCGTCGCGGTGCACCGCCGGCATTTCCACGCGGCGGCCCACGATGGTACCTCGACCCGTTTCCGCGAAGCGCTTGATGCCCGCGTGATGCTGCGGCCGCAGCCGGGGCGGGATGATCAGCTCGGCGAGCGCGCGGCCCACCGCCTCCTCGGCGCTCCATCCGAACATGGCCGCGGCCCGCGCGTTCCAGGCGCGCACGATGCCGTCCGTATCCATCACCACGTTGGCGTCGAGCGCCTGATCGATGATGAGCCGGGCCGTGGCTTCGGATTCGGCCATCGCCGCCACCTGCCGATGCCGCTGCACCGCCACGGCCGCGAGGTGCCCCGCGTGCTCCGCGAGCGCGAGCTCGGTGACCGAGGGCGTCCGCGGCTTGGCGTAGTACATGGCGAACGTGCCGAGGACGTCGCCGTTGGCGTCGAGGAAGGGGACCGACCAGCCGGCGCGCAGGTCGTGCTTCAATGCTTCGTCCCGGTACTTGGTCCACCGCGGGTCCGTCGCGATGTCACTCGCAATGACCGTTTTCTTGCGAAAGGCCGCAGTGCCGCAGGACCCCTCGTCGGGTCCAATCTCGCGCCCATCGATCCACCGGGTCCATTCGGCGGGGAGGCTGGGGGCCGCTCCGTGACGCACGCGCACGCCGTCCTCGATGAGCAGAATGGACGCGCGCATGCCTTCCGAAAGCCCTTCAATGCCGAGGGCGATGGTTTCGAGAACGTCGGGGAGTGGAAGCCCGGAGGAGATCTGCTCGAGTACCCGCACGTCCAAGTCGGCACGAGAGAGGGGTTCGTGCCTGGGACCGGTCTTGCGGGAGGTTTTTCGCGGGCTCTGCCTGCGCGTCTTGGCCACTGGCTCCTCGAGCTGTAGGGCTAAGAAAGCCCCGCGCAAACTGATCGGCAAGACGTCAGTACCGTCGCCCCCGATGTCCGCTGAAAACCACGGCGATTCCCGCTGTAACGGTGAATTGGTGCGTGAGAGTGTTCGATCGTGGGGCCCTGCCGGCGGCGTCGGCAGGTCCGGTCACCCGGGCCAGGGGCAGGATGAGGTCACTGACTTCGAGCTGCACCCGCGACGAGACTCCCGCCCCCGACTGCAGCCCGACGGCGAAGACGCCGAACGGCCGCGGTCCCTGGCCACTCGAGTCCTGAATCAGCTGGCGGCTCAGTGCCTCACCGTTGGCGGTGAACGACCCCGATGCCGCCAGCGTTTCGCCGGTCGGAATTACGAGTCCGCCGCCCAGACGGAGGTACGGACTGAGGGCGCCATTCGGAAACGGGCGGAGGAGCGCACTCCCGGACAATCCCACCAGGCTCAGCGACGCGTCGTCGCGGGAGAAGCTGTCGCACGTCTGGAGATTCTTCTGGTCCGAGTCGGGTTGGAAGCCGGTGGCTGAGCACCGGTCCTGGATCGCTTCCTCGGCGTACCAGACGTCGACCCGCGCGCCGATACGCGGACCGAAGAACTTCGTCAGCCCAATGCCAGCTGAGAACCCGGTCGTCACGCGGCGGCTCAGCGTAAGGGTGTCCTGGACGGTCCCCGAGGATCCCTGCTGGCACTGGTAGCCACCCGGCACCGTCACCCAGACGCACAACGGTTGGTTCACGCGCCAGAGGCTCTGGCCCGACGCGACGCCACCGTAGATGGTAAGGAATACCGTCGGTTGTCCGGCCTCCTGCGCGGCGGCCGGGGCGGGGGTGGGAACGAGCAGCGCGAGAGACAGGGCGAGGGCGCGACGCATGGCGGCAGCCTAACAGTACCCTGGCGGGAGGCGGGGGGTTCGCGGCATGTTCCGGCCATGCGCGCCACCACTCTCTTGTGCCTCGTCACCCTCGTCGCCGCCTGCAAATCCTCCACCGCCCCCGGCAACTCGGGGCCGTACGCCTGCGAAGGCCAGGCGCTGCCGACCACCGCTCCGAGCACGATCACGGTCTCCGGCACGGTGGCCGACTTCAGCTCCTCCGGCGTGGCGGGCGCGCGCGTGGACGCCTTCAAGACGGGGACCGCCGGGTCTATCGACAGCGCGACGACCGACGCGCAGGGCCACTTCGCGCTGACCGTCCCGACCGGAGGCGTGCCGCTCGACGGGTTCATCAAGGCCTCCAAGACGGGGTACCTCGACACCTACGCATACCCGTCCGCGCCACTACCCGCGAGCACGTCGATCACGTTGACCGTCATCACGTCCAGCCAGCTCAACACGTTTGCAAGTCTGGCGGGCGCCACCCCGATCGCAGGTAACGGCTCTCTGGCCATTCGGCCGGTGGACTGCACTGAGGCCGTCGCGACCGGCGCGACCGTCAGTACGTCACCTCCGGCGACGCCGTACCCGGACGGCAATGGAAACTTCTTCGAGTTCAACCTGGCGCCCGGAAGCGTCACGGTGTCCGCCAAGTACCAGAGTCACACCTTCCGCAGTCATCCGGTCGTCGCCTTCGCCGACGCCGTAACTATCACCATCATTGCACCGGGGCCCGTCTCGCCTCCCGAATAGCGGCAGTGTCGCGCCCTGCGTCTGACCCAGGCTGAAAGCCTGGGCCCGACACAACGCTGCGCTTAAAGCGCAACGCAGTATCGGGCCCACCCTTTAAGGGTGGGAACGGACGGCGGAAACGCGGGGGTCATGAGTTGACTGTCTGTTGATTCGAGTCGGCTAGCGTGAAGGATGACTGCCGAAGAAGCCCGGGAATACACACCCGACCGCGTGACCATGAATCTCGCCCAGCGTCTGACGGCCCACCTGGGCCCGTCGGGTGCCGGACGGCTCGCCGCCTCCGGAACAGGGTTGACAGTTTCCCGGTCGCCGGACTCCGTCCCGGCGCCCGACCTGGTGGTCGACGTCCTCAGCCCCGGCGACACCCCCCTCGTGATTCAGTCCCGGGTGGGGGAGTGGCTGGTCGCGGGCACCTCACTCGTGTGGGTGGTCGATCCCCGCCGGCGCACGGTGCACGTGTACCGCGGAGACGGCACCGAAGAATTCATCGGGCCCGCAGGCGCGCTGGATGGGGAAGAGATCCTCCGGGGATTCTCGTGCCCATTGCGCGACATTTTGTAACGTTCATCCGGTTGTGCCGGCGTCTGCGAGACGGCAGAATGTGTGATGCGCCGCGCACGCTTTCTCTTCTGGCTGGACCTCCTCCTCCTTCTGACCTTTGCGCTCCTCCAGGAGCCCGAGACCACGGGCCTGTGGGGACACGAATGGATCAGCATCGGCCTTTCGGCTCTCCTCTTCCTGCACCTGCTGGTCAACTGGCGCTGGATCGCGGGCGCGCTCAAACGGTACGGCACCGCCCGACGCCGGGCCCGCGTCAACGCCTGGTTGAACGGCCTGCTCTACGTGACCATGGTCTTCACCATCTTCTCCGGGCTGGTCGTCTCCCAGTTTGTGCTGCCCGCGGTGGGTCTCGAGCCCAGTGCCCTCAGGGCCTGGCGCCAGCTGCACGCGTTCGTGGCGGGAGTCACCCTGGTGATCGTAGGATTGCACGTCGCTGTGAACTGGGACTGGATCGCGAACGTGGTACGGCGCTGGCGGGGCCGGCACGCGCATCCGGAGCCCAGCGGCGGGCGGACCCTCGCCCAACGCCTCGGCCTGGAGGGGGCGCGGAGCACCGTCGGCCGACTGGGCCGTCTGGTCGCGGCGACCGCGCTGGTCTGCGCGCTCTCGTATCTCCCGGTCGCGGCGCTGGCCCGCGCCCGCGATGCGCACGAGCTGACTGACCGCTGGAAGAGCCCGGATTTCGGAGACATCCCGGGGGAAGTCACGGTGCAGCTGCTGGTGGTCGTGGGCGCCGCGGCGGTGGGCCGGTATGTCCTGAAGATCAAGCTGTAGATTCCGCTTCGTGATTCCGCTCCTGCTCGCCTGCTGGTGTGGCCCACAAACCGCCCAAGGGGCGGTCTTGCGAGTCCCTTTCGTCAACATTTCGGGTAGCCCCGATCACCTCGAGATCGAGAGCATCCTGAGGAACGGGGAGGCGGTGCCGCGGTCCGAGCTCCACGTGCTCCGAGTTGCGCCGGGCATCACGGAGCTCTCGATATCGACGTCAGCAACGGCGGAATGGGAGTTCCGCCTGCGCGAAACGGCGCCGGTGTTCGGCTTCGGAGAGCGGTACAACACGCTCGATCAGACCGGCCAGGTGGTCGTCAATCGCTCGAGCGACACGCCCGGCCCCAAGGGCACGTCGACCTACGTGCCGATTCCGTTCTTCATGTCGCTCCGCGGGATCGGCGTGTGGGTGGACACGTACGCCGAGGCATCCTTCGATGTCGGGAAGGAGAGGGCGGGCGAGGTGGTGGTGCGCCTGCGGGACTCCCGGCTCCGGATCCTCGTCTTCGAGGGCCCGCAGCTTCCCCTGATTCTCGAGCGTTTTACGGGCATGGCGGGTCGCGCCACGCTGCCGCCGTACTGGGCGTTCGCGCCCTGGAAGAGCCGCAACTGGCACCCGGACATGGCGGCCGTCTACGAGGACGTGGACCGGTACCGTCAGCTCGGCATTCCGGCGTCGGTTCTGGTGCTCGACAGTCCGTGGGCCACCAACTACAACACGTTTCAGATGAATCGCCTCCAGTTCACAGATCCGGAGGCGATGGTGCGGCACGTGCACGACCAGGGGTTCAAGCTGTGTCTCTGGCTGACGGCGTTCATCAACAAGGAGACCGTCACGCCCTCGGAGCCGGAGCTGGTGGGGAAGATCCCGCTCACGGAGGCTTCGAACTACGAGGAAGCCCGGAGTCTTGGCTACTTCCTGAAGAACGACTCGGGAGGCGTCTATCTCGCCAAGTGGTGGAAGGGCACGGGCGGCTTGATCGACTTCACCAATCCCGCCGCAGCGGCTTGGTGGCAGGGCCAGGTGCGCCAGGCCATCGCCCTCGGCGCCGACGCGTTCAAGGCCGATGGGGGCGAGGGGTCGTTCATCACCCGGCCCGAGTCCCTCCGGACGCGGTATTCGGTGCTGTACAATCGCGCGCTCGAGCAGCTGATCGAACACGACCTGCAGGGGGACGGCGTTCTTTTCAGCCGGAGCGGGTCCATCGGGAATCACAACCTCCCCTTCATTTGGGCGGGGGATAATCAGGCGGACTTCAGCGTCGACAATGGGCTGCCGAGCGTCGTGATCGCGGGGTTGAACGCGGGACTGTCGGGTGTCCCGATGTGGACCAGCGATCTGGGCGGTTACGAGAAGTCGGCGCGGACGCCGGGTGACGACACGGTGTTCGTGCGGTGGACGGAGTTCTCGGCGTTCTCACCGGTGATGGAAGTTCACTCGAGCATCAACCTCGGGCCGTGGGATTACGGCGACGAGGCGCTCGAGATCTTCCGGCGGTATTCCCGGCTCCACATGAGTCTCTTCCCGTACCGGTACGCGGCGGCGCAGGAGAGTCACCGGACCGGGATGCCGTTGATGCGGGCCCTGGTGCTCCTGCATCCGCGGGACCCGGCGGCGTTGCGCGCGACCGACGAGTACTACTTCGGTCCGGACTTCCTCGTGGCGCCCGTCGTCACCCCGGGGACCCGGCGGACGGTTCACCTTCCGGAGGGTGAGTGGATCGACTATTGGACCGGCGGGCGCATCACGGGTCCCGCGGATACTACGGTCGAGGTTCCCGTCGATCGCATTGCTCTCTATGTGAAGGCCGGCGCGATCATTCCCCGGATTCCGGAGGACGTGATGACGCTCGCGCCCGCGAGCCCCGGGTCAGGCGTTCAGGGGCTCGATGACCGGCGGGTCTACGAGATTTATCCCGGGCCGGCGCGGAGTCTGGTGGACTTCGAGGAGCGTCGGCTCGTGGTGACCAGAGGTGGTGGGCACGGCGGGCTGCGGATTACGGGCAAGGCTGCGCGGGTCACCATCGTGTGGCGGTTCGAGCGGCCGGCGCAGGTCTCACTGAATGGGGTTCCACTCGCGACCCAATCTTCGGGTGACGCCACGTCCGCGACCTTCGCGCATTCCGGAGAAACCCAGATCACCTGGGAATGAAACAAGCGTTTCCGCGCTTTCGCGGCTCTTGCTGAGGTTGCGCATTTTGCGCAGCGTTGTCGCGTGAAGCACCCGAACTCAGCCGTCCTTCTTACCGGCGTCCTCCTCTCGGCCTTTCCACTCGGTCTGCCCGCCCAGGCGGCGGGCGCGGACACCGTGACGGCCGCCCGCACGCGCGTGGACTCGACCGACTTTAACCTGGCCGGCGCGATCAGCGTGCTCCAGCTGCTGCAGAACGCCGTGCCCGGCGTCCAGGTGATTCCCAGCAACCAGCCCGGAGGCGCCGTCACCGTCCGCATCCGGGGGACGGGCTCGGTGAACGGCTCCAACGATCCCCTGTTCGTAATCGACGGAGTGCCCCTCGGTCCCGGGGGCGGGCTCACGGTGGGGAACGACCCGCTCGAGTTTCTCGACCCCGGCGACATCGAGACCATCACGGTCGTGAGGGACGGC
>DATMOQ010000049.1:0-2246 GCA_035568195.1 Gemmatimonadales bacterium | reverse complement strand
GTCGGCGCGGTGGCGGACCGGGTCCGGGACTTTGCGTTCGTGGACGACGTGCGGTACGGCCGGGACTGGATCGAAAAGCTCGACAAGCTCCGGTCGGTCCTGGCGGCGGTGGGGCTCGCGGTCGGCGTCGCGTTCGCGGCGGTGGCGGTGATCATCATCGGCGCGACCATCCGGATGACGGTGCTGCAGCGGGGCCGGGAGATCGCCATCATGCGCCTCGTGGGCGCCACGGACTGGTTCGTCCGCTTCCCGTTCCTGCTCCAGGGCATCATCAAGGGATGCGCCGGCGGGCTCCTGGCCGTGGGACTCTCCTACGCGGCCTACCTGCTGAGCAACCGCTGGCTGATGGTCCGGACCGAGTTCTTCGATCCCGCGCAGGCCGCCGCGATCGTCGGAGGCGGGATGATCATTGGACTCTTTGGCAGCTGGCTGTCGGTAGGGAGACAGTTGCGCAAAGTATGAACGTAAGCCCCACTCCGCGACGCCTTGTTTCTCGACGTATTTCCTCGACGGTTTTCCTCGACGCCTTACTGGTCTTGCTCCTGGCAACTCCCCTCGCGGCTCAGCGGCCGCCGCCCTTCGACCAACAGATGCGCGAGAATCAGCGCCGGCTGGAAGACATCCGGCGGCAGCGGACCGACGCCGAGCAGGAGCTCGAGACGCTCCGGACGCAGGTGCATTCGATCGAGGACGAGATCGCGAATCTGGAGCGGCAGAAGGAAACCACCAACCGGATCGTGAACGAGATCGACCGCCAGATCGGTGAGCTGGGCGGGCAGATCGGCCAGACCACGGTAGATCTGATCCTGGCCCAGGACGCGCTGGCCGAGAAGCGCGCGGTGCTCGAACGCCGGATCGTGGACATCTACAAGCGGGGGCCGCTCTACGACTGGCAGGTGCTGCTGTCGTCCGAGAGCTTCGGTGATCTGCTGTCCCGCTACAAGTACCTGTACCTGGTGAGCCGGCAGGACCGGCTGCTCGCCAACGACATGCAGAAACTGCAGGACCGGGTGGCGCGGGATCGCGGGAATCTGCTCGACGCGCGCGACGCGCTCTCCCGCCGGCGCACCGAGCGCGCCGACGAGCTGACGCGGTACTCGGACCTCGAGACGCGGCGCTCCCAGGACCTGCGGGAGACGCGGCGCGGGATGCGCGCTGCCCAGCAGCGGGTGACCGCCAGCGAGCGGGAGGAGAGCCGCCTCACCGACGTGATCGCGCGCCTGGAACGGGAACGCCGCGATGCGCTGGCCCGGGGCGCCACGTCGGCGCGCGCGACCATCACCGCGGCAAGCCTGGGCTCGCTCCCCTGGCCGGTGGACGGCAATCTCGTGTACCGGTTCGGGCCGGCGCCGGGGCCCGACAACACCCAGATCGTGTGGCATGGGGTGGGGATCGCGTCTCCGGTGGGCACGCCGGTGCGGGCGGTGGCGGGCGGGACGGTGGTGGATGTGGGGGAGCGGGGGACCTATCTCACCACCGTCATCCTGCAGCACGGCGGCGGCTACTACACCATCTACGCCACCCTCACCGACGCGACGGTCCACCTGGGCGACCCCGTGGTCGCCGGTCAGGTGATCGGCCACGTCGGCGGGGCGTCCACCGACCAGGGCGCTCACCTCCACTTCGAGATCCGGGGGCCGGATCAGATCGCGCTCGACCCCCTCAACTGGCTGAAAAAGCAACAGGAATAGGGCTTTCCTGGGGACGTTGACCCCGGCCTCGCGCGCCAGTATTCATACAAACGTATGAATCAATCGACCCCTACCCCCGACCGCCTGCTCGACGCCGGCTGGAAGCTCTTCGCCCGCCAGGGCTACGACCGGACGTCGGTCCGCGCCATCACCCGGGCCGCCCGGGCCAACCTGGGCGCCGTCACCTATCACTTCGGCACCAAAGAGCGCCTGTACCACGCCGTGCTGGAGCGCCTGTTTCGCGAAATGGGAGACCGGCTGGGGCGCGCCGCGGCCGGCACCGACGATCCCCGTACCCGGATCCGCGCCATCGTGGGAGCGATGTTCGCATTCTTCGGAGAGCACCCCGACGCGCCCCGTATCGTCCTTCAGCAGATCACGCGCGGCGGCTCGGTTCCGGAAGCGGTGGCGGCCCGGCTTCGCGCCAACCTCGCGCTCATCGCGGGCGTGGTGGCGGACGGCCAGGCGCGCGGAGCGTTCCGTCCCGCCGAACCCCTCTTCGGCGCCTTCTCCATCATCTCGCAGACGGTCTGGTTCGCGGTGGTCCGGCGGACC
>DATMOQ010000048.1:0-4256 GCA_035568195.1 Gemmatimonadales bacterium | reverse complement strand
GAACGACTTGCCATCCCCGGGGCCCGGACTCGTGATCGTCAACGCCATGGCCCCGACCCGGTC
The DNA here is from genome assembly GCA_035568195.1 of Gemmatimonadales bacterium. Taxonomy (GTDB): domain Bacteria; phylum Gemmatimonadota; class Gemmatimonadetes; order Gemmatimonadales; family GWC2-71-9; genus 40CM-2-70-7. The sequence continues at coordinate 4,193 of DATMOQ010000048.1, read as the reverse complement.
GAAGGCCTGCAAGAGCGTCACCCGCAGACCCCGCAACGCCTCGATGGTCTCAATCGATTCCTCGCCCTTGATGGTGCGGCCACGCCCGCGGTTCAGATGCGGCACGGTGCCCAGGATCGTGAGCCCCAAGTCCCCCGAGACCTCTTCCGCCCGCCGCATGCGGCCATCCAGCCGGTCGAGCACCACCGCGGCCACCAGACCCAGGCCGCAACCCGCCACGAACCCGAGAAAGAGCAGTCCCGGCGCGGTATTCCGGAGGGGATGCTGGGGGGCCACCGCCAGGTCGAGCACGCGCACGTCGGCCACGGCGGCGTTCTCCGTCAGATGGGCCTCCTGGTAGCGCTGCTCCAGACTGGTGTACAGGTCGTCGGCGATGCTCACCGCGCGCTGCAAGCGGGCCGCCTCGATCAGCCGCGGAGGCACCTGCCGCAACGTCGCGGCCTGCTGGCCCAGCTGCCCACCCAGGGCAGCGACGCGGGCGTCGTCGTCACGCATCACGCCGCGCACCAGATCGGGGATGGTCCGCCGTTCGAGCTGAGCGATCTCGTCGGCGAGTCGCTTCTTGGGCGGATAGTCATCCAGGTACTTGTAATCGAAGGCCCGCAGGTCGGCCCGCTTCCCCGACAGCTCGGTCAACGCTTGCGCCAACGCGGGAGCCTGCCGGGCCGACGGAATGGCCTCGAGCATCTGGGTATTGGGGGTCGAATCGGCCCGGCCCGCCGCCGACGCCAGGTACTGCGCCATCGCGGCCCGGTCCCGGACCAGCTGTTCCTTCTCCACCTGCATGTTGAAGAACCCGGACGAAGCCTCGTCACCCACGCCGGCTTCGCTGCGCCGGCCGGCGCTGGTGCCGCCGCCGGGGAGGGTCGTGGTGCGGATCTGGAAATCCTGCAATGCGCTTTCGGCCGTTCGCAGGTTTCCCTGCGCCACCGCGAGCTGCTCTTCGGTGATCTTGCGGACCTCGGTGAGGCGCTGGCGCTTCAACGTGTCGGCCACTTCGACAAAGCGCTCGGCCACCGCGTTCAGCGTCGAGGCCAGGTGCGTCGGGGATGATCCTTTGAGAGCCACCCGGATGAACGAGCCCGCCTCATCCTGGGTCACTTCCAGCCCGGCGCCGAGCCGCTCGGCGGCGTCGCGCGGCGTGGACACCCCGAACACGATCGAGTGGCCTGCGGGAAGCGAGGACGGCACGGGCGTCCAGTTGAATCCTTCGCGCGCACCCACCGGCCCACCCAGCTCCCCGCGCTCCAGGGGGGCGCCTTCCAGCGTGGCCAGCGTGTACGACTGCCCGTTGTCGTCCACGTCCAGGCGATAGGTGCCGGGCCGGACGTCGGGCGTCACGTCGAAGGCCGCGAACGCCGAGGCGTCACGCGGGTTCTTGAACGACAGATAGAGCCGCTGACTCTTGACGGCGTTCTCGAGGACGGCAAAGCTGGTGAGGAGGTCGGACCAGGCGTTCTCGCCCAGAAGCCGGTCCCCTCGCCCCGCCCACGCGGGACCGGGATTGCGCGGATCGCCCTGGTCGATCCAGATAGTCGCCTGCGCCTGGTACAGCGGGTGTATCAGCTGGCCCGCGACAACGCCCGCCAGGATCCCCACCACGGTGGTAAGCCCGATCAGCCACCGGTACCGCCAGATGGCGGCGAAGGTGCGGCGCCAGTCGGGGCCCGCGGGGGCTCCGCCTCCTCCCTGCCAGTTGATCGCGACGGGAATCGCCACCACGGCCGGAGGGGGGGCGCCGGGGGCGTTGGACGGTATCGGGATCAGACCTCCGGAGAGGTCGCCACGGTTCTGGTTCACTTGGAATCCTCCTGGGACCGCCTCAGCCTTCTCTAGCCGTCTAGCCGTCTAGTGTTTACGCAAGAGCGATACCGCTCCAGAGGCGTGCCCGAAGCACGAGGGGAACGCCCGACGCGGCCTGGAGTCACAATTCGGTGCACGCGGGCGACGCGCGTCGCCGCAGAGTGGTGCGCGCCGACACTTCGCACCAGGATCGGGCCGTGCGCATATGTCGCAGTGTTTTCGTGAGATAAATCGCCTCCCAAGGGGTCTGCAAACGGCGTGGCCCGATCTGTGCGTTGGAGACGCACATCCCGAGGAGGCTACGACCGCTCTATGGCAACCACCGTCTCTCCAGAAGCCCCCGTTCAGGCTTCCGAACCGCGCCACACGCCACCCCCGTCGGTCTCATCGCTGCTGGCCATCGACGCCGAAGCGAAGTCCGACATCCGCATTCTGGTGGTCGAGGACGACCCGACGCTGCGGGAGACCTGCGCGTCGATCCTGCGCCTCGACGGGTACGGGGTCACGCTCAGCGGCCGGGGCGACGAAGCCCGCGATATGCTGCGCAGAGAATCATTCGACATCCTCCTCACCGACCTGTTCCTGGCCCAGGTGCCCGGCACGGCGCTCATCCGCGCCGCCCTCGAGGTAAACCCGGACCTGATCGGGATCGTGATGACCGGCAATCCGTCGGTGGAGTCGAGCCTCGAGGCCCTGCGGGAAGGCGCCTGGGACTACCTGCCCAAACCGTTCACGGCCACTCAGCTCCAGGTGCTGATCGGGCGCGCCGCGCACACCGTACTGGTGAGCCGGGAAACCAAAAAGCACGCCCATCTCTTCGATTCGCCTTTCGAGCACCGCGACCAGGTGGTGCTCCTGGGCCAGTCCCCCGCGTTCCAGTCCGTGATCGAGCTGGCCAAGCGGGTGGCGCCCACCGACGCCTCGGTGTTCATCACCGGCGAGAGCGGCGTCGGCAAGGAGCTGGTGGCCCAGTTCATCCACCGGCACAGCCGCCGGTCGAGCCGTTCGTTTGTGGCGGTGAACTGTGCCGCCCTCCCCGAAGCCCTGCTCGAGTCCGAGATGTTCGGGCACGTGAAGGGGGCGTTCACCGGCGCGGTCCGCGACAAGGCCGGGCTGCTCGAGACCGCCAACGGGGGCACCTTATTCCTCGACGAGCTGCTCGAGATGCCCAAGCCCATCCAGGCCAAGCTCCTCCGGGTGCTCCAGGACGGCGTGCTGCGGCGCGTGGGCAGCGAGGGCACCGACGCGGTGGTCAACGTCCGCTTCATCGCGGCCACCAATCGCGATCCCGATCTCGCGGCGAAATCCGGGGACCTGCGCGAGGATCTCTATTACCGCCTGCGCGTGGTACCCATCCGGGTGCCGCCGCTGCGGGAGCGCCCGGAAGACATTCCGCCGCTCGCCAACCATTTCCTGGCCAGCTTCTGGAGCCGCTACCGCCGGAAGGGCACTCCGGTGCCCAACTGGACCGAGGCGGGGCTCCTGGCCCTCTGCTCCCACACCTGGCGCGGGAATGTGCGTGAGCTCCAGAACGTGATCGAGCACGTGGCCGTGCTGGTCAATCCGGGCGCCGCGATCGGCCCGGACGATATTCCGTTCGAAAACGACAACGCACCTCCGCACGCCACCATTTCGCCGGCCACGCTCTCGGCCGTGACGGAAGACACCTATCACAGCGCGCGGAACCGGGTGATCTCCCAGTTCGAGATCCACTATCTCAGCTGGCTGATCGATCGCGCCGACGGCAATCTGGCCAAGGCGGCGCGGATGGCGGGCGTAGAGCGCACCACGCTCTACCGGATGATGGAGCGGCACGGACTCCACCGGACGCCCAACAAGTCGCTCGTGGCATCCCGCGTGCCGGACTCCGCGGCTCAGGGCGACGGCAGCCTGCGGACCACTGCGGCAGCCGGATGATCGAGGGTCGGGTCCTCGAAGCGGCGCCCCTTCCCGTGCCCGAGCTGGATGAAGCCGAGCGCGCCCTGCGGGGCGCGCACGCGCTGGAGCTCGTGGTCGAGCTGGCCCACGACCTCCGCTCCCCGGTGGCGGCCATCCTGGCGCTCACCGACCTTCTGGAGGGCGGCGTCGATGCCAATCCCCTCAGCCAGGGACAGCGGCGACAGCTCAGCCTGATCCGGAGCGCCGCCCTGTCCCTCACCACCACCGCTTCGGACGTCATGGCACTCGCGCGCCGGGGTGGAGGCCTGGTGGGAGCTCAACCCATCCCCTTCTCCATCGACGGCGTCCTCCGTGACGTCCAGGCGATGCTGGTGCCCATCGCGGAACAACGCGGCTTGGATCTGGTCATTCGCACGTCGGGAAGGAACGAGCGGGTGGGGCACCCCCGCGCAGTCGGCCGCGTGCTGCTGAACTTGGCGACCAATGCGCTC
>DATMOQ010000047.1:0-7922 GCA_035568195.1 Gemmatimonadales bacterium | reverse complement strand
CTGGGCACGTACTGGCGCCAGATGGGGTCGTCGGGGGACTTGATCAGGTCCACCATCGCCGGCGAAATCCGGAACTCGAAGTTCTCCGCGGCCTGCCGGAGCCGGTCGAGCTCGGGGAAGTGCTCGGGGCCGAAGCGGGCCGCCAGCACCTCCAGCGAGGCGATGCTTTTCTTACGTAGCAGTTCTTGCCAGGACTCCATGGGTCAGGTCCTTGAGATAGATCACCAGGTCATCCCCGGGCGCATAGTACTCCGGGATTACCGCGGTCCTGGTGTACCCGCGGGCCTCGTAAAACCCCCGCGTCGGCGCATAGTCCGCGCGGGATGACGTCTCGACCACTACCAGCCGGCAGCCATCAGCCGTCAGCTTCTGCTCGACATGTTTCAGGAGCGCCGAACCGATGCCGCTCCCCTGCGATTCCCGCGCCACCACGATCCAATACAGGTCCCAGGTGCCTTCGGTACCGGGGGTCGGACCCCAGCACGCGTATCCGATCAGCTCGGCTCCGGCGAAGGCCCCGATGAACCGGTAGTCCTCGTCGCCGGCCAGGTGCTCGTCCAGGAGCTCGACCGCGGTGCCGACCTCTTCCTCTCGGAAAAAGCCGGTCTCCCGGGTCAGTCGCTCAAGTCGCTCGCGTTGCTCGCGACCGATGGGGCTGAGCGAGCAGCTCACGGGCCGCCTTCGTTCCCTGGGCCTCGCGGAGCGCCACCTCGGCCACCCGGCGCACCAACTCGGCGTAATCCCACCCGGCGGCCTTGGCCATCCGGGACAGACCGGCTTCGTCCGTCAGGTCGGGGTTGGGGTTCACTTCCAGCACCCAGGGACGGCCCGTGTCGTCCACCCGGAGGTCCACCCGGCCGTACCCCTTCCCCTGCATGGCCTGCCAGGCCTTCTCCGCCACTCGCACCAGGCGATCCGCCAGGCGCTGAGAGACGGCTGCGGGTACCACGGGCTGACTGCCCAGATCCTCCGCGGACCCGGCGTGCCACTTGGCGGCGTAGGTCAGGATGGGCCAGGAGCCCTCAGGCATTCCCGTAAAGTCGATCTCGGATACCGGGAGCACCCTGGTTCCGACGAATCCCACGTTGAACTCCCGGCCCGCGATGTACTGCTGGACCAGGACCTCGTCGAACTGCTCGGTCATCGCGGCCACCCGGGCCCGCAGGGCTTTCCGGTCCGTGACCACGGAGCCCCGGTCGAGGCCCGCGCTGGCGTCTTCCGCGGCCGGCTTGACGATGGCCGGGAGCGGGAAGTCGTCGGGGATCCGGTCGTGGGTGGTGGTCCACTGGGGAACCGGGAGGCCGGCTTGGAGGAGGATGGCGTTCGCCACCGTCTTCCGGCGACACGCCGCGACCGTCCAGGAACCGCACCCGGTGAACGGGATCCCCTCGAACTCGAGCATCGCCACCACGTGATCTTCCCAGACTGCAACTCCGTGCACTCCTTCGCATAGGTTGAAGACCAGGTCGGAGCGCCTGGCGATCTGCAACCACCGCAAGTCGTGCTTGACCCCCACCTTCGTCACCTGGTGGCCCATCGCGGCGAAGATGTCGCCGATCTCATCTACGGCTCGCATGACGCCGGCGACGTCGTCGGTGCTCCAGTCGGGGGCGCCCGGGTCGTAGAGGATCGTCAGCTTCACGCGATCGCCTCCGCGGCGCCCGCGGCCAGCTCGCGGCCGTAGATCCGCCGCCAGGCGAGCCGGACCACTTCCTGGATCAGCTGGTCGTAGGTCATCCCCGCCACGCGCGCCGCCTTGGGCATGCACGAGTTCATCTTGGGATCGGGGATGATGCCGGGGAGCGGATTGAGCTCCACGATGTTCGGCACGCCGGCGGCGTCCAGCCGGACGTCGATCCGGCACCAGTCGCGGCAGCCGAGGGCGTGGTAGGCGTCGAGGGAGACGCGCTCGATGGCGGCGCGCAGCTGGTCCGGCACGCGCGCCGGGCACTCGTAGATCTCGAGCTGGTTCTCGGCCGTGTCCCAGAGCCACTTGGCTTCGTAGCCATAGACCGGCGTGGCACCGGCGGGCAGGGTGGTGAAGTCGAATCCGACGATCGGGAGACAGTGCGCGTCCGGGCCGTTGCCCAGGACGGCGACCGTGAACTCCCGCCCCGGGAGGTAGGTCTCCACCAGGACGGGCTGGCGGTACTCATCTAATAGAAAGAGGACCCGCTCCCGAAGCTGTGCTGGGGATTCGCATAAGTTGTTGGCAAATATGCCTTTACCGGACCCCTCAGCTACGGGCTTCACGAAGAGCGGCAAGGGGAGCGTGACCCGGTCGAGATCCTCGGGAACGGACACCAGCGCGAACGGGGCGGTGGGAATCCCCCGGAACGCCAGGATCTCCTTGGTGCGCGACTTGTGGAGCGTGAGCGAGAGCGTGAGCGGGTCGGAGGCGGTGTAGGGCACGCCCAGGTACTCACAGATGGCTGGAACGTGCGCCTCGCGGTTCGCGCCGGAGAGCCCCTCGGCCATGTTGAAGACGATCTGGGGACGGGCGAGCGCGAGCTTTTGTGGGAACGTGGCGTCGGCTTCGAGGCGGACGACGCTGCCGAAGATACTGAGAGCCCGCTCCACGGCGTCGATGGTGGAGGGTTCGTCCCACTCGACGTAGGCGTCGGTGGTACTCGCGGGGTCGTCCGCTCCCACGGCGGATCGAGGTTTCTCGTTGTAGGCGAGACCGATACGCATGTGGTCTCGGATTACCTCCTACAAAAAAGGCCGCTCTCAGTCGGCGGTCTTACAGCAGTAACGTGATGTTAATGAACAGAATATGGCGACGGGGCGAGATGCGCAATAGGGAGAGACAAGTTCGGAGTGCGGAATGCGGAGTGCGGAGTGATGTGAAATTCGGAATCGAGGCGTGATGTCGGCCTTCAGTCCTTCCGCACTCCACACTCCGCACTCCGCACTAGTCAGACCTTGTGATACACCACCTTCGCGGCGTCCGCGCCGTCCTCCGCGCGATACGTTTCGAAATCCGAGAAGAACGCCGGCGCGTCGGCGGACAAGGTGGCGAGACACGCGATCGCCATGCGTCGGATCTCGAGCTCCGCCCCCTCGCCGGTCCTGAGCTCCAGCATCGTGCGCCAGGCGCGCGCATTACCGGAGACGACGATCTTCACCTCGGTGGCGTTGGGGAGCACGCTGCGCGCGGCTTCGCGCGCCATTTTGCGGCGGTGCACCTTGTCCGCGACCCACGCATAGCGCTCCATCAGTCCCTCGACGGCCTTCACGTAGGCCGCCTGGGCACCCTCCACCTGCGTGGTCCATTCCGCCTCGAGCTTGGCGTCTCCGATGATTGCCGGGGGCATGACGAAGGCGGCATGTGACTCGTCGACGTACCGCTGGGACAGCTGGGAGTACCCAAACCCGGCCCGATGGCGCACCAGCTCATGCGAACAGGAGCGCGAGATGCCTTCCACCAGGAGCACATAGACCGCGTGCTCGAGCACCGACCCGTGCCCCTGCTTCTTGATGTTCTCGAGGTATTCAGCCGTGGTCCGCGCGACCGGATTGTGCTGGCTCATATAGCAGATCCGGCCGGCGAACTCGGCCAGCCGCTCCCCCCCGGACGCCTCGCCCTTCCATTGTACCGGGAGGTGCGCCGGCTCCAGGAACTGGGGGCGGGCGATAAGGGTGACGCGAGGGGCGCGAAAGATTTCCATGGGTCAGGGACCAGGTGTCAGGTGTCAGGTGTCAGGGCTGCCAGGGATGATTTGGACGTGCCCCAGCCGGCATCACGCTCGATGCGCCTCAGTCTGGCCGCGATTCCAGACGGGATCGAGGCGGCATCGGGGCCGACCTTCAGATTCTCGAGTGGCGACCAATCAGGCGCGGGAATAATAACACCCGGGTTCAGGTTCCCGGTGGGATCGTAGGCATCTTTCACATCGACGAAGAGACGCATCAGGTCGGGCCCGAAGAGGCGCGACAGGACCCCGGCGCGGAGCCGGCCGTCCCCGTGCTCGCCGCTCGCCGTTCCGCCGAGGCGCACCAGCAGGTCGGTCACGTCGGCGTACAGGGTGGCGAGCCGCTCCCGCCAGTCCGGGGTGGTCAGATCGGGAAGGGCGTTAACGTGGACGTGCCCGTCGCCGGCATGGCCGAAGATTGTGATCTCGAGCCCCAGCCGCTCAGCCGACGCCCGGACACCCGCTACGTACGTCCCCAACCGTTCCACCGGCACGCAGCCGTCTTCTATTACCTGCAGGGAGCGCCGGGTCTCGGGGAGGCGCGCCAGGGCCGGGCTGGCGAGGCGCCGCACCGACCAGAGCTCCGCCAGTCCCTTCGGGTCCACCGCCGTCTGGACGTGCCTGGTCTGTCCCGCGAGCCCCCGCACGGCGTCTCCCACGACGCCGCGCGCCGCGGCGGCGGTGGCCCGTTCGAACTCGACCAGAAGCAGGCAGGCCAGATCGGGAGGGAGACCGGGCGCCTGGACGAAGGAGAGGAGGGTCCGGTCGAGCAGCTCCACGGCCGAGGGATTCAGCGAGAGCAGGTAGGGGACGGCGTCGCCGAGGTCATCCAGGTCCCCGAGGCCGAGCGCGACGCCGGCCACCTCTCGGGGGAGGGGCTCGAGACGCCATTCCACCGCAGTAATGAAGGCCAGGGTGCCTTCCGAGCCGATGAGTAGATCGAGCTCATCCCTCGACCGCACGAACGCGTCCAGGGCGTACCCGCTCGAGTTCTTCCGGGTCTTTGGAAACTTCCCGGTCACCTGCGCCGGCAGGGCGGGACCGAACCGCACCCGGCCCGGCCCGCCGCCGCGCCGCACGGTGCGGGATTCTCCCAATGGGCTCACGATGTCGACGGACTCGACCCATCGGCGCACCGAGCCCGATTGGACGCTCCGGGGCCCGGCGGCGTTGGTGGATACCATCCCGCCGCTGGTCGCGAACGCGCCCGAGGACGGATCGGGAGGGAGACGCAGGCCGGCCTTTTCGGCGGCGTCGTTCACTTCCTTCCAGGTCACGCCCGCGCCCGCGCGTGCGATCCGTCGATCCGGATCGAGGGTGAGACCCTTGAGGCTCGAGCAGTCCACCACCACGTCCGCTCCGACATTTCCGCCGGGCATGCCGCTGCCGGCCCCACGGGGTACGAAGCTCCGGCCCACCTCCCGCACGAGCACCTGGGAGAGTTCTTCCGGCGTCCGGGGGATGACGACCGCCCGCGGCACGAGCCGGTAAATCCCCGCGCCCTCGGAGTAAGCGGCACGGATACCGGGATCGGTCAGTAGCGTGGGCGAAACAGGCGGTTTCAAGCTCTAAACTTGACATCCCTCCGGGCCAGCGTGAAGCTTCACGGGCCTATGGTCACATCCGCTTCGCCGGCCCCTCCGGTCGCTGGCTCCAGTCCCCGCGCTCAGCTCATCCACATCGAGACCGACCGTCGTCTGGGACACGAGTGGGACGAATGGAATGGGCTGCCCTTACCTGCGGGGGGTGACTTTTCCGCTCCGCCCTCGACGTTCTTCTGGTTCGCCGCGCTGGCCCTGGCCGTCGCGGGCGCCGTGGGCTGGGGGGTCCTCTTCCTGCTGACACCCCGCATCGCGGAAATCTCGGCCCCCCTGGGGACGATCGTTCAGGTCACCTGGGGCGCCCTGGTCGGCCTTTCCTGGCTCTGGTTCGGCGCACTGCTGGCCTCCTTCGCTGGTGGGAAGAACCTCCTGCCGGAGCGCTGGCTCGAGCGCGGTCCCTTCCTCCATCTGATGAACCTCACGTCCTTCGTTTCCCGCGCCTTCCGGCGGCGGGACTGGGTGGAGCACGCCGCGATCGACATCTACAACACCCTGGCGGTGCGGCGGGGACGGACGGTGGGCCGGGGCGAGCTGCTGGTGCTGATCCCGCGCTGCCTCTCCAAGCTCGCGCTGGACGGCGTGCTCTCGATCGCGGGGCGCTACGACGTTCCGGTATTCGTCGCCACCCGCGGTCAGCTGGCCCGGCGCGTGATCCGGGAGCGGAGGCCGAGGGCGGTGGTGGCGGTGGCCTGTGAACGGGACATGATGACGGGGCTGCGGGACGTGGCGGGAAAGCTGCCGGTTCTGGGACTCACCATGCGGCTGCCCAATGGGCCCTGCCGGGACGCGATGCTGGACCTCGAAACGATGGAGCGCTGGATCGAGGGGTGGGTGCGGGCCTAGCTCCCGAACTTCTTCTGCATCTCGTCCACCAGGCGTTGGACCAGCACCGCGCCCCCGCTTCCCGGGGGCGCGGTGCGTTCCAGGTCCCGCTCGGATCGGGACGGGTCGACCGCCGGCCGGTATACGGCTTCCACCGTCATCTTACTCTTGCCCGGTGCGTCGGGATCTACCCAGACCCGGATCTTGAACGTGGTCTGCATCGCCCCGACGTCGCCGGTCCCGGAGGTGGACTGACGCGTGTCGGTGTTGTACCACGTCGACTCCACATAGCCGTCTTCCGCGCTGATCCACTCGGCGTGAATCCCCTGTGACTCGAACCAGCCCCCGACTTGCGATGCGATGGTGGACACCGGCCCGGTGAGCAGGACCGACAAGTCCTCGGGGTAGGGGGCGAACGCCGGACGGGACGACGCCGGGTTGCAGGCGGCCAGGCCCAACACGACGGCCGGCAAAATGCGTCGCATGCTAGTGCGTGTGCCCCGTGTCGGTCGGCGCGGGAACCGGGTGATCGTGATCGTCGTCATCGGCCTCGCCGGGGTGGTGATGATGCCCTTCGGCGCGATTCTCGATCTCGGTCTTCATGGTGGCGGTGGGGACGCCGGCGGCGTGCTCGAAGTAGAGCTTGCCGCCCTGCTTTCCGGTTGCGACCAGGAAGCAGGCGCCGACGATGGCGAGAATCCGGAGGATGGCGGTTTCCGCGGGTGCGGGATTGAAGCGGCGCCAGAGCTGCCAGACCAGCACCAGGGTGAAGATGCCCATGGTGATGAGGGCGAGTTTCTCGTGGACCTCCATGATCTCGTGGATGGCCTCGCCGTGGTCGATCACGTCCTCCGCCTGCTCACCGGCGAGCACCGCCACCCAGCCTCCGAGGACACCCGCCCACAGGGTCCAGACCCCGGCCCAGCGCAGGGACTCCCGTTTCAGGAGCCATCCGCCCAGCTCGAACAGGACGGCGAAGATGAGCAGGGCCGCCGGAAGATCGTTGACCGCCGCGTGGAAGCTGGGCCAGGTGTATCCGAGCACGTGCGACCTCCGCCCCTTCGGGCCTTAGAGTCCGAGCCGCGCCACGGTGGGCGGCGTGGTGGAATGATCGTAGAACCCTTTCCCGCTCTTCTTCCCGTACATCCCGGCCAGCACCATCCGCTTGAGGAGCGGCGGGGGAGCGTACTTCTGCTCCTTGTACTCGGAGAACATGATCTCCGCAATCTTGTAGGTGGTGTCGAGCCCCACGAAGTCGAGCAGCGTCAGGGGGCCCATGGGATACCCGCAACCCAGCTGCATGGCCTTGTCGATATCGGCCGTGCCCGCCACGCCGTGCTCCAGGGCCCGGATCGCATCCAGCAGGTAGGGTACGAGTAACAGGTTCACGATGAACCCGGAGTTGTCCTTCGCGGCCACCGCTTCCTTACCCAGGGACTTGGCGAAGGCGAAGGCGCGGGCGAAGGCCTCGTCCGACGTGGTGACGGTGCGGACCACCTCCACCAGCGGCATCAGCGGCACGGGATTGAAAAAGTGGAGGCCCACGAAGCGATCGGCCCGGCTGGTGGCCGCGGCCATCGCCGCGATGGTGAGGCTCGACGTATTGGACGCGAAGATCGTGGCCGGGCCGCAGAGGCCGTCCAGCGCCTTCCAGAGCTCGTTCTTGAGGCTCAGGTCCTCGGTCACCGCTTCGATCACGACGTCGCACGGCTTCAGGTCGGGCACGGCCGTGGTGAAGGTGAGGCGGGCGAGGGCGGCGTCGCGATCAGAGGCCTGGAGTTTGCCCTTTTCGACGAACCTGGCG
>DATMOQ010000046.1:0-7983 GCA_035568195.1 Gemmatimonadales bacterium | reverse complement strand
AAGCCATCGCGTAAATCGTCAGCGCGTACCGCTCGCGAATCTGCTCCATCGCTCCCGGGCGTCCCTGGGCCAGGCGGTGGGCCAGGACGGCGTCGGGTGTCACGGTGCGGCTTGAGTGCGGCGTCTCAGGCAAGTTGGACCCCTGTTGCGGCGGCGATATAGGGGAAATGCTCATAGATCATCTTGAAGAGTCGCGAGGGGTCCGTTTGGTCACGCGACTCTAACCCTAAATATCACAACATGTTGTACTAGGGGCGTTCGTCCCCGGCAGTAACCACCCGCCCGCGCACCAGGTCCCGAAACACGTCCCGTCCGTTCCCCGCCCCGGGATCATTGCTCTGCGCCACCGCTAGGCGCTCGAGGAGCCCGGACTCCAGAGCCGGACCATCGGGCCCGGCGAGATCGATGGCGCGGGCAGCGTACCGGAGAATCTGCACCGCTTCGATCCCGGCGATGTCGTCGAAGAACCACCCGCACGACGTGAACATCCGCAGCGCGTTCCGCTCGAGCTCGAGCAGGTCGCGCTCGCGGCCGGTCTTGGCGCCGCGATCGAGCCGGCCCACCACCTCGCCAAAGGTGTCCCGGGCGGCCCACGGATCGGCGATGATCCCGGCGCTCTCGCGCTCGTAGATCCGGTGCAGCTGCTCCGCCAGCCAGTTCAGGCCGTTGCGCAGCGGAGTCCGCCACTTCTGCTGACTTGGCCGATCGACGGCCATCTTGCAGCCGCAGTCCGAACGCCACCGCTCGACCCCGTGCGCGCAGCTCCACGACGTCGGAGCCACGAGCTGCACCTCCTGCGTCGCCGGATGGCGCGCGAGATACGACGAGAAGTTCTCGAGCGTCACGTCCGGCCGGGCCCGAAGCGTCGCGATCACCGACGCCAGCACCTGGTCTCCGCCTTTGCGATGATGTCCGTAGGATTCCCCGTCAGTCGCGAGCGACACCACATTCGAGTCCCGGGACAGGAGCTGCCCGGCCCAGGCCCCCGCATCCTTGAGTGAGTCGCCGAACGCGACGCCCTGCGCGAGTCCCCCGTCGTAGACAAAGAGCGCGATACTCCGGCCGCGCGAAGTCCGCACGCGCCCCGGCTCTCCGCGCGCCGGCGCCCCGGCGACCTGGTGCGGAGCGAGGACCGTGAACTGGATCCCCTCCTCGGCCAGTACGTCCAGGGTCTCCTCGTCCACCGCGGTCTCCGGGAGCCACATCCCCTCGGGGGTCCGCCCGAACCGCCTGCGGAAGTCGGCAATGCCCCAGCGGACTTCGGTCACTTTTTCGCGGCGAGTGGCGAGCGGGAGGATGACGTGATGGTACGGCTGCGCGATGGCGTTGCCATGCCCGCCGAGGCGGGCGGCACTCACGCGGTCGGCGTCGAGCACGCCGGCATAGGTGGCCGGGGCGTTCCGCTCGAGCCACTCAAAGAGGGTCGATCCGAAGTCGAAACTGATCCCGGTCAGCGCGCCGTTCGCCACGAGCGGGCCGTAGCACTCGTGCTCGATGCGTGCATTCCAGTCGTGGAATGGAGCCGCCGAAGGCTCGGCCAGAACCCGGTCGAGCCACGGGTCGTCCCGGGGAGGCTGGTAGAAGTGGCCGTGAATCACGACCGCCCGGAGATGGGGGCTCACGACTTCAGGACGGACGCGACCGACTCGAGGATGTTGGGAAAGAGGTGATCCCGCTTCTCCAGCTCGGCGGCGAGCCGGGGCCCGCCGGACTCCGCCCCACCCGCCATCGCGCCGATCAGACGCTCGGCGTCGTCGCAATGCAGCTTGAAGCGCTTCTCGGCATAATCGGGCACGGCGCCGGTGGAGATCATGAATTGCCAGTCGGACGACTGGGCCAGGACCAGCTCCCGCGCCGCTTGCGCCAGCACCGGCCGCAACGCCTCCTGCCGCAGGGCCTTCGGCGCTGCCTTCCAGAACGATTCTTCCAGATGGCCGAGGCGAGCCCAGGTCCAGTTGGTGAGCTCGTTCCGCCACATGGTGTGGTCCCCGTTCACGCCCCAGGAGCCTTCGGCGAGCTGAATGGCGACCCGTGCCGGGTGCCCGCTCAAGTGCTTGGACGCCGTCACGGGACGGACGTGCCGCTGGCGCTTCAGCGCCCGGTAGGTGTCGGCGATGAAGTCCACGCCTTCGTACCACCAGTGCCCGAACAGCTCCGTATCGAAGGGCGCGGTGACCAGCCCTTCCCCGCGCTTGGCACGCCCCGCGATTCCGGTCAGGAGCTCGGTGAAGTGTCTCGCGTGTTCGGACGCCCGGCCGAGCGCGACGGACGGGTCGTAGCTCCCCTTGGCACCCAGGTCCACGTTCGGGCCCGTCACCCGCCAGAGCTTGAGCCCGCCGGGCCACCGGATCTTGTGGAACTCGAGGTACGCACCGTCTCCCGGGTACCCGAGATCCCGGCTCCACACCTGGCGGGAGGACTGCGGATCGCGGACCAGCGCTGCCACACTCTTGCCCCGCGACGGTCGCGCTTTCGACACGCGGTAGGCGCGATAGGGCGTGTGCTCCACGCGCTCCTCCACGGGCCGCGCCGCCCCGTGCCGCTCGGCATCGAAGCGCTCGGCACCAAGCGGGACGTCGTAATCGGCGCCGAGGGGAGTGCCGGCGTGGGCGAGATGGGCGTCCACGAAGAAGTAGCGGAAGCCCGCCTCGGCCAGATGCTCCTCGATGCCCGGGCGCCGGCCCTGCTTGGGCCGGTACGCGCACTCGGGGAGCCAGCAGCCGGCCGGCGCGCGCCCGAACAGGCGGCGATGCTCGCTCTGCCCGATCGCGAGCTGCAGGCGGATGCTCTCGTCGCGCGCGAGGAGCGGCAGGTATCCGTGGGTCGCGGCCGAGCTGATGATCTCGAGGCGTCCGGCATCCTGGAGGGCGCGAAAGGCGCCGACGAGGTCTTGATCGACCGCGTCGAAGAGCCGGCGCAGCCGTTGGAAGCGCGCCTTCCAGTAATCGATCAGGGGGAGCAGGGCCGTGTCCCCGGTCTTGCCGAGGGAGGCGGGCGCCTCGCGGCACGCGGTCTCGCGCTGATTCATGAAGACCTCGAATTCCTTGCGGAAATCGGGGCTCACCAGCTGGTTCGCGAGCACCGGCGTGAAGCCGATGGTCACGGGAGACGGCGTCCCTTCCTTCTGCAGCGCGCGCAGGTGCTCGAGGAGCGGGAGGTAGGTGTCGATGGCCGCTTCGCAAAGCCAGTCCGAGCCGTGGGGCCACCGTCCGTGATTCAGCACGTACGGCAGGTGACTGTGCAGGGCCAGCACGAATTCCATCAGGCGGCTCCCGCTCTGGTCGCCAGCGCCGTCTTATAGATCTCGCGGTAGCGCTCGGCGGCACCTCCCCATCCGAACGGCAGCTCCATCGCCCGCTTCACCATCGCGCGCCAGGTGGATTTCTCCCGATAAGCTCCGAGCGCCCGCTCCACACCGGCGTCGAGCGCCTCGGGAGTGTATTCGGTGAACAGGAACCCGGTCCGGCCATCCTCGATGCTGTCTTTGAGCCCCCCGACACGGCGGGCGACCGGGATGGCGCCATACCGCTGGGCCCGCATCTGGGTGAGTCCGCAGGGTTCGTAGAGGGACGGCATCAGCAGGAGGTCGGCGCCCGCGAGCAGGCCGTGCTCCAGGTGATCCATGAACGCGAACTCGACCGCCACGTGGTCGGGGAAACGGTCGGCGTGGGCCGCCAGGAGATCGTGATAGCGGCGCTCGCCGGCACCCAGGAAAATGAACTGCGCGTCGAGCCGGTGCAGGAGCTCGCCGCCGAGAACCAGGTCGAGCCCTTTCTGGGACACGAGCCGCGCGCTCATCGCGAAGAGCGGGATATTCGGGTCCTCGGGGAGCCCGTACGCATGCTGGAGCGCCGCCTTGCACTTGCGCTTCCCCGCCAGATCGGAGGAAGAGAAATGCGCGGGGACGTCCGGATCCTTGCTCGGGTCCCACTTGGCGGCGTCGATCCCGTTCAGGACTCCACCCAGACGATCGCCCATGCCGACGAACACCTCCTGCAGTCCGAAGCCGCCCTCGGCGGTCCGGAGCTCGTCCGCGTGGGTGGGGGACACGGTGACCGCCGCGTCGGCGAACGCGAGGCCGCCCTTGAGCACGTTCATCCGGCCGTACCACTCGAACACCCGCCAGTCGAAGAGCTCCAGCGGGAAGCCCAGATCGACCATCGTTTCGGGCGGGTAGTGCCCCTGAAAGCCGGCGTTGTGCACGGAAACGACGGTGGCCAGATCGCGGTAGAAAGGCCGGTCGGCGAAGCGGGTCCGCAGGAACACGGTGGCGAGGGCGGTGTGCCAGTCGTGCGCATGGAGGACGCGGGCCTCCGGCGCGATCTGGGGAAGCGCGGCCACCGCGGCGAGCGAGAAGAAGGCGAAGCGGCGGGCGTTATCGGGATAGTCGGCCCCGTCGCCGTAGATCGCCGCCCGGTCGAAGTATTCGGGGTGCTCGATGAGATACACGCGGGGGCCCGAGTCGGCCGGCACGCGGTACAGCCACCCTTCTTCGATACGGGAACCGAGGGTGACGGTGAAGGACTGGCCCACCCGTTCCAGCGCCGGGGCCTTGTCCCGCACCATCCGGTAGAGCGGCATCACCACCGCCGTGGGCGTTCCGCTCTCGGCTTGAAAGGTGGCCAGCCCGTTCACCGCTTCGCCCAGGCCGCCGGTCCGCGCCAGCGGCCAGTATTCGGCCGTGAGGTGCACCACGCCTTCCGCGCTCCGCCGTTTCCGCGGTTCCGCACGGCGTCTGGTGCCGCGGGCATCTGCGGGGGCGGCCATCCGGGTCACCCGGCCGCCACGGGATCGAGGTCGACGAAGCCTTCGCTCATCGCCGGCACGTAATGATCGGCGACGTACTCGCGGACCATCCGGCGTGCCGTGAATCCCTGACCGGCGACGTGCAGTGCGTGCTTCATCCGATCCACCCATCCTCGCGGGATGCCGTTCTCATCGCGGGCATAGAACAAGGGTACCACCTCCGACTCGAGCAGGCGATAGAGCTGCTCGGCGTCCGCGGCGTCCGCGTCGCCACCGTCGGGGGCCGGCGGGATAACCCATCCGTTGCGCCCGTTATACGCTTCGGCCCACCAGCCGTCGAGCGTGCTCAGCTGGGGCACGCCGTTGAGCGCCGCCTTCATGCCACTGGTGCCGGACGCTTCCAGGGGCACCCGGGGCAAGTTGAGCCAGAGGTCCACGCCTTGCACCAGGCGATGAGCCAGGTGCATCTCGTAATCCTCGATGAAGGCGATGCGGCCTTCGAAGCGGGGATCGCGGGTGAGG
This sequence comes from Gemmatimonadales bacterium, assembly GCA_035568195.1. Lineage (GTDB taxonomy): Bacteria > Gemmatimonadota > Gemmatimonadetes > Gemmatimonadales > GWC2-71-9 > 40CM-2-70-7. The sequence continues at coordinate 2,715 of DATMOQ010000046.1, read as the reverse complement.
TTGTACACCCGCTGGAGAATGCGCTTGCCGGGCTCGTCGGCGGGGTGGGCCTTGCCGGAGAAGACGAGCTGGACCGGACGCCACGGATTCACCAACAGCCGGTGGAGCCGGTCGAGATCGTGGAACAGGAGGTCGGCGCGCTTGTAGGTCGCGAACCGGCGCGCGAACCCGATGGTGAGCGCCCGTTCGTCGAGCAGGATCCCCGCCCCCACGAGATGCTGTCCTTCCTTCCATTGTTCGACCCACCGCCGCCGGGCGGCCTCTCGAATGGTCGAGAGGAGGTTGAGCTTGAGCTCGAGGTGGGTGTTCCACAGGGAGGCTTCGTCGAGGGACAGGACCCGGTCCCACGTGCCCTCGCCAAAGCGCTCGTTCCAACCCCGCTCGAGGTGCCGGTTCAGCAGCGCGCCCACCTGACCGGCCATCCAGGTCTCGAGGTGCACGCCGTTGGTCACGTATCCAATAGGTACCTGGCTGACGTCACGATCGGGCCACAGTTCGTTCCACATGGCGCGCGAGACTTCGCCGTGACGCCGTGACACGGCGTTCACATGGCCGGAGAGCCTGATCGCCAGCACGGCCATGTGAAACTGCCCGTGGTCCCGGACCGGATGGTGCCCGAGCCCCATCACCGTCTCCCGCGTCATCCCGGTCTCTTCCCACATGGGCGAGGCGAGCGCCTCGACGTCGGCCCCCGCGAATGCGTCGTGCCCGGCGGCCACAGGCGTGTGCGTCGTGAAAATGCTGTTCGCGCGAACCTGTCGCGTCGCTTCGGCGAGGGGAACACCCTGAGCCATGGCCTCGCGGAGGCGCTCGAGCAGCATGAAGGCGGCGTGCCCTTCGTTCGAGTGCCACGCGGCCGGAGCGATCCCCAGGGCGCGGAGCACCCGGACGCCCCCGACGCCCAGGATCCACTCCTGCTGGAGACGCATATGGGGCTCGCCGACATAGAGCCGGTGCGTGAGCACCCGGTCCGCGGGTTGGTTGGGCTCGATGTCGGTATCGAGGAGATAGACCGGCACCCGCCCGACCATCAGTCGCCACGCGCCGAGCGCGACGTCCCGTCCGCTCATCCGGACCGTCGTGAGCCCCGCATGGCCATTGGGCCCATGCAGGCGCTCGAGCGGGGTCAGGGACGCGTCGAAGTGCTCGTCCGCATCCTCTTGCCAGCCGTCGAGCCGCACGCGCTGGTCGAAGTACCCGCGCGTATACAGGAGGCCCACGCCGATGAGGGGGACGCCCAGGTCCGAGGCCGCCTTGCAGTGGTCGCCCGCCAGGATCCCCAGGCCCCCCGAGTAGATCGGGACGGAATTATGGAAGGCAAACTCGGCGCAGAAGTAGGCGACCGGACCGGTCAGCTCGGGGTGCGTCGAGGCGAACCAGGTTCCCTTCCCGGAGGCTCGATGCGCTTCCTCCGCCATCGCGGCCTCATACCGCTTGAGGAAATCGGGGTCGGACGCGCACGCCGCGAGCCGCGCGGGATCGATCCGGCGCAGGAGCTCGATCGGGTTGTGATGGGTGAGGTGCCACAGCGTGTGGTCGATGGAGCGGAAGAGCTGCTGGCCTCCGGGGCCCAGCTCCAGTCGAGATTGCGGGTGAGGGTCACGAGACCGGCGATGCGGGCCGGGACGGGCGGCGCCAACGGGGGTGTAGACCCCTCCGGAGAATCAGTCATGGGGAAGGAACCTACTGGACTAGGCGAAAAACTCCACTACTCCCGTTTCAAGTGCGTATTCCGCACCGACGACCATGAGCCCGTCCTTCTTTATTAGCCCCTCCAGGAGCCGTGATCCGTGCCGCAGCTGTTCCACGGAGGCGCGGATATTGGCGCGCACCGCCTCGCGCATCAGGGCGTCGCCGTTGAGGTCGGGCCGGGTCCGGACGATGGTTTCGACCGCGGGGCGCACCCGGTCCACGATGTCCTGCAGGTTGGGCGATACCGGACCCGACGAGCGGCGGAGCTGCTCGATGGTGGCGGTAACGGCGCCGCACTGCGTGTGCCCCATCACGACCACCAGCTTGGTGCTGAACGCCTCGGCGGCGAACTCAACCGACCCGACCAGGGACGGCGCGATGATGTTGCCCGCGACCCGGATGACAAACAAGTCCCCGAGCCCCTGATCGAACACGAATTCGGCGGGGGCGCGCGAGTCCGAGCAGCCGAGGATGATGGCGAAGGGTTCCTGCCCGTTGACGAGCTCGGCGCGGCGGTCGTGACTCGAGTCGACGCCGCCGACGTTCGAAACGAAGCGCGCGTTGCCCTGGCGGAGACGGTCGAGGGCATCGGTGGCGGAAACGGATGGCATGGTGGGAACGAATATAAAGCGAGACCGGCCGACCCCGGGGGGCCGGCCGGTCGGCGTCAGGGAACGAACGTCAGGGGACGTTGATCACGATCGTCTTCGACTTGCCCTCGCACACCGCCTGCAAGGTGGCCGAGCCGGACTTGAGCGCCCGGACGTATGCTGTCGACCCATTGGCACTGCTCGAGATCCCACTCAGGGCGAGGACGGTCGTGTCCGAAACGGACCAGGTGATGGTCCGGCCGTACAAGGTTGCCCCGGCGCCGTCCTGGACGTACGCGAAGAAGCTGATGGAATCCCCTACTGGCAGGCTGTCGGAGAACGCCGTGGCGATCAATACCGTGGCCACGCTGTCCGTCGCGCCCGCGCTATCCACCTGGATCACGAGGGAATCCTTGACCAACCCCGACTTCGC
>DATMOQ010000045.1:0-2402 GCA_035568195.1 Gemmatimonadales bacterium | reverse complement strand
TCGGCCATGCGCCCGGGGGGCGGCACGAAGTCGGCCGCCGTCATCGCGGACACCGCCCGGCGGGCCGCCCTCCAGGCGGGGACCGCCCTGCCGGTCCGATGGATGGGGGTCGGCGCCGCCGGTGCCGGTCGCGACGTCGAGCAGCACGAGCTGGAGGAAGCGCTCCGGGCCGTCGACCTCGCCGACGACGTGCGCGTGGTCTCGGACGGCGAGGCGGCGCTGCGGTCGGCGTTCGGCACGGAGCCCGGGATGCTCATCTCCGCCGGCACCGGCTCGATCGGCTACGCCCGGGACCCCGGGGGCCGGCTGCATCGCGCCGGGGGATACGGATGGCAGATGGGGGACGAAGGGGGCGGGTACTGGATGGGTCGCCAGGCTCTGGCGGCCGCCGGCGCCCAGCGGGACGGGCGTGGCGAGGGATCGACGTTGGGGTCACGGCTCCTGGGAGCCCTGGGGCTGCGGGACTTCGACGATCTGGTACGGTGGGCCGCCACGGCGACGCCGGCTCAGATGGCGGGCCTCGCGCCCCTCGTGGTGAACGCGGCGGTGGAGGGGGAGCGCGTCGCGCAGGCCATCATCAGTGAAGGCGCGGCCGCCCTCGGCGACCTGGTGCGGGTGCTCCTGTCCCGCTTCCCGAACACAGGCCCGGTTCCGCTCGCCACCGGCGGCGGGCTGCTGGGCCCTGCGTCTCCGCTGCTCACCGCCCTGCGCTCGAACCTGGGGGGAGATCCGGTCGCCCTCGCCCACCGCCCGGTGGACCCTGCCCTCGGCGTGCTGAGCCTGGCCGACCGGGCCTAGGAGCGCCCGCCGGCGCGCTGCCGCACCTTGCTGTGACGGACGCTGTAGAGGAAGTAGATCGCCGCGCCCAGCGCCAGCCACCCCACGAAGCGCAGTTGAGTGATCCAGGGCAGGTTGTAGATCAGGTACCCGCAGAATCCAATCGACACCAGCGGCAGCAGGGGCACCCAGGGCGTCCGGAACGGGCGGGGCCGGTCCGGGTCGATGCGCCGGAGCACGATGATCCCCAGCGCCACCAAAATGAAAGCGAAGAGCGTGCCGATGTTCGTCAGCTCCAGCACGATGCCGATCGGGGCGAAGGCGGCGGCCACGCCGACGAAGATCCCGGTGACGATCGTGGTGATGTGCGGCGTCTTGTACTTCGGGTGGATCCGGGCCGCCCACGGCGGCAGCAGGCCGTCCCGTCCCATCGACATGAAGATGCGGGCTTGTCCGAGCTGGAAGACGAGCAGCACGGACGTCATGGCCGCCACCGCTCCCAGCGACAGGATGCCGGTGGCCCAGTCGGCGTGCACGTAGTGGAGCGCGACGGCGAGCGGATCGGGGACGTTCAGCTGGTCCCAGGGGATGAGCCCGGTCAGTACCAGCGCAATGGCGATGAAGAGGATGGTGCAGATGATCAGCGACGCGATGATCCCGGTGGGAATTCCCCGCGCCGGATCCTTCGCTTCCTCCGAGGCAGTACTGACGGCGTCGAACCCGATATAGGCGAAGAAGATGATGGCCGCTCCGGCCCCGATGCCCTTCAGGCCGTTGGGCGCGAAGCTCGGCGTGGTCCACTGGGCCGTGTGGACGAAGCCGATACCCACGATGAGGAACAGGAGAATGATCCCGACCTTCAGGGCCACCATGAGGGTGTTCACCCACGCGGATTCCGTGGTGCCGATGACGAGCAGCCAGGTGATCACCGCCACGATGAGGAGCGCCGGGAGATTGAAGGAGATCGGGATACCGAGCACGTGCGGGAGCGTGGCGGGTGCGTGGAGGGCCGTGAGTGTGTCGGTCACGATCCATCGCGGCAACGTGACGCCCAGCCCCCGCAGCAGCGAGTCGAAGTAGCCCGACCACCCGATGGCCACCGCGATGTTCCCGACCGCGTATTCGAGAATCAGGTCCCAGCCGATGATCCAGGCGACCAGCTCGCCAAGCGTGGCATACGCGTAGGTGTACGCGCTCCCGGCGATCGGAATCATCGCGGCGAACTCGGAGTAGGTGATGGCCGCCAGGGCGCTGGTGACCCCGGCCACGAGAATGGAGATGACGATCGCCGAGCCGGCCCCGGCGTGCGCGCTGTCGCCCGTGATGGCGGACCCGATGGCGACGAAGATGCCCGCACCGATGATGGCGCCGACGCCGAGGGCGGTGAGCTGCACGGAACCCAGCGAGCGTTTGAGGCCGCCTCCGGATGCCCCGTCGGCGATGCATTGATCAACCGTCTTGCGGGCAAAGAGCGACATGCGCCTCTCGGTGTTTGGGGCGTGACCGGCGACCGCGCTCGGTCTACTTCTGTACTTGGGCGGTGATCGTGCTGGCTACCGGAATCCCACTCTTGGTCTTGGCAGGCAGAAATTTGTAATCGTACGCTCGCTTCTCGAAGTCGCGTT
>DATMOQ010000044.1:0-4807 GCA_035568195.1 Gemmatimonadales bacterium | reverse complement strand
ACCCGCTTCCCGTGACGTTTCATCGCGCCTTCGACGCTTCGCGCGACCTGGACCAAGCGTTGGATGTCCTTCAGGAGCTTGGGGTTCGCCGGGTCCTGACCTCCGGCGGGGAGCGCACCGCCGAGGCGGGTATCGGGACGCTGAAGCGCCTGGTGAGCCGGGCGGGGGACCGCATCACCATCCTGGCCGGCGGCGGGATCGACGAGACCAACGCCGCCCGCATCGTGAAGGAGACCGGTGTCCGGGAGATCCATCTCCGGGGCACCCGGCCTCGAGCGTCGTCGATGACCTACCGCAATCCGCGCCTGGTGCTGGGCAAACCCGTCGTGGCGGACGACGACACCCGTCTGGTCACCGACTCGGCCCGGATCCGGGCGGTGCGGGATCTGCTGTCCTAGGCTGGATGCTGACATCGACCTGGATGCCGTGCCGCACCGCCTCCGTCACCACGCAGAAATCTTCGAACAGCTCTTCACATCGGCCGACCCGGTCCCGATCCTGCGCCGCAACGGTGGGCACGATGATCACTTCGAGCTTGCCCACCCGCAGGCGTCCTTGCTCGTTCCGCGTGTGGAATCCGGTGACGTGCACCGTTACGCCGCGCAGATCGATGCGCGACTTCCGGAGGCAGAACGCCAGGCTCGACGTCAGGCACCCCGCCACCGCCGCGCCCAGGACGGACGACGGATCGGGCCCGTGCCCCGTCCCGAGCGGGGGTGGCTCGTCGATCGTCAGGGAAGGCGCGGCGCCGTTTCCGAAGCGCACGTCCGCTTCGTAGCCCTGACGCAGCACGAGGTCGAGCGTGAACGGTCGTTCGGCGGCCATAGCGGTTCCTCGTATGGGGTCGTAGTTTCGCGGCTCACTCGAATACTAGAGCCTCGAGAGGGATGCCGTGATCAAGCTCAAGCTCTCTGTCATGATGTTTCTCCAGTACTTCGTGTGGGGCGCCTGGTTCGTCACCATGGGAACGTACCTGGGGCGAACCCTACAATTCAGCGGCCGGGACGTCGGTTTGGCGTATGGGGCTACCGCCATCGCCGCCCTGGTATCCCCCTTCTTCATCGGGGTCATCGCCGACCGCTACTTCTCCACCGAGAAACTGCTGGGATGGTTGCACCTCATCGGCGGCGGCGTGCTGTGGTACGCATCGACCCGCACCGATTTCGCTACGTTCTATCCCGTCCTGATCGTGTACGCCCTCTGCTACATGCCGACGTTGTCCCTCACCAACTCGATTTCGTTTCACAACATCAAGGACCCTGCCAAGGAATTCCCGCTGATCCGGGTGCTGGGCACGTTCGGCTGGATCGTGGCGGGGACCATCATCGGCAAGGTCCTGCATGCCGACGCGGAGGTGCTGCCGTTTCACGTCGCAGCCGCCGGATCGATTGTGCTGGGGCTCTTCTCCTTCACCCTGCCCCACACCCCGCCGAAGGCGGCCGGCACCGCCTTCAACATCCGCGACGCGCTGGGATTCGATGCCCTGTCGCTGTTGGGGCGACGGGATTTTCTGATCTTCGTGCTGGGGTCGTTTCTGTTGTGCATCCCACTCCAGTTCTACTACACCTTCGCCAACAACTTCCTGAATGAGATCAAGGCCCCGGAGCCCGCCTTCATTCAGACCTTCGGCCAGTGGTCCGAGCTGGGGTTCATGCTGCTCCTGCCCTTCTTCCTGAAACGGTTCGGGATCAAGATCATCATGCTGGGCGGGATGCTGGCGTGGGGACTGCGCTACTTCGCGTTCGCCTCCGGGAACTCTTCGGATTTGATGTGGCTGATCTACATCGGCATCCTGCTCCACGGTCTGTGCTACGACTTCTTCTTCGTGGCGGGCCAGATCTACACCGACGAGCAGGCGGGCCCGCAAATCCGCGCGGCGGCGCAGGGGCTCATCAATCTCGTGACGAACGGGCTCGGCTACTTCATCGGCGCATTCGCCTCGGGTGCCGTCGTGGACCATTTCGCCTGCAGCGCACCGCGGGCGGCCGCCGGCGCGTGCGTCGCGGGATCGCACGACTGGCATGCCATCTGGTTCCAGCCTGCCATCGCCGCTCTGGTCGTCTTCCTGATCTTCGCCATCGCCTTCCGGCCCCGGCCCACCGCGCCGGCGCCATGCTGAGGAGCGACTCTCCATGGGTAAGCGCAAGAGCATTTCCCGTCGCCGCTTCGTCGGTGACGTCACCGCCGCCGGCCTCTCCTTCACCATCGTGCCCCGGCACGTGCTGGGCCGCGGATACCTCGCCCCGTCCGACAAGCTGAATATCGCGGCGGTGGGCGCGGGCGGCCGGGCCAAGGACGACATCGCCGGCGTCGCCGCCACCGAGAACATCTACGCGATGGCCGATCCCGACTGGGACAACGCGGCGGAGTCGTTCGCCAAGTATCCCCAGGCCAAGCGGTACAAGGACTACCGTGAGATGCTCGACAAGGAGAAGAGCATCGACGCGGTGGTGGTCGCCTGCCCCGATCACAGCCACACCGCCGCCGCCCTGCTGGCGCTGCGCGCCGGCAAGCACGTCTACTGCGAGAAGCCCCTCTGTCGCACCCTCGGCGAAGTCCGCGCCCTCATGAAGGCGGCCGCCGAGCGGCCCAAGCTGGCGACGCAAATGGGAAACCAGGGACACGCGGGCGAAGGCATCAGGCTGATTCGTGAATGGGTCGAGGCCGGGTTGATCGGCACCGTGCGCGAGGTGCACTTCTGGACCGACCGGCCCATCTGGCCGCAGGCGATCGACCGCCCGCTCCAGGAGTACTACGTCCCCGCCAACCTCGACTGGAACCTCTGGCTCGGCCCCGCGCCCGAGCGCCCGTACAATCCGGCCTATGAGCCGTTCAACTGGCGCGGCTGGTGGGACTTCGGGACCGGGGCGCTGGGCGACATGGCCTGTCACATCATGGACGCCGCCTTCTGGACCTTGGACCTGGGCTCGCCGACGCGCGTGACCGCCGAGACTACGGCGGCGTTCAAGGAGACCGCGCCCAAGAGCTCGCGGGTAACCTATCAGTTCGCCGCGAAGGGCAGCCGCCCCGCGGTCACCTGCGTGTGGCGCGATGGCTCGCTCTTCCCGCCCCGGCCCCCCGAGGTGGCGGCAGGGCTCCCCTGGCCTCCGTCGGAGGATGGTGGGTCGCTCTGGATCGGGGACAAGGGCAAGCTCATCGCGGGTACGTACGGCGGGAACCCGACGCTCCTCGATGCTCAAGCCATGGCTGAGGTGACAGCGCACCCGGTGCCGCAGAAATTCCCCCGCGTCGCATCGGTCTACGCGGAATGGATCAATGCGGCAAAGGGGAACGGAAAGACGGGCTCGAGCTTCGACGGCTACGCCGGGCCGCTGACCTCGATGGTGCTACTCGGCGACCTGGCGGTGCGGACCGGCGGCGCGGTCGATGTGAATCCGGCGACGGGGGATGTCACGGCGTCGGGGATTCCGGCGGAATGGATTACGCCGGTCTACAGATCGGGATGGTCGATGTAGTTGGGTGTACATGACCCCGGGCTAACCCTAAAGGACAAGCGCCCGGGGTCAGGTAAGACGTCTATCCAACCACCGGCTCTGAATCGAACTCAACGACCACCAGGGGCCACGGACCACCCGGTGCCTGGGCGGGCAAGACCACCTGTGCCCCGTTCGTCGCCAGGGCGGTCCGCGCCGGGTCGGCCATGACATAGGCTCGGGCGATGGGAGTCTTGAGCCCGGGCAGCTCGGCCACCGGCGCCCACTTCTTGAAGAACAGGTTCAGCCGCCGCGGCTGTGAGGTCACCCGGAACGCTGTGTCGGCAAAGGGCGACGCCGTCGAGCCGTAGATCGCGGTGCCATTGATCCGCATCCAGCGTCCGATCGCCGCCAGCCGCTGGACGCTCTCGTCCGGAAACGTGCCGTCGGCCCGGGGGCCGACGTTGAGCAGGAGATTCCCGCCCTTCGACGCGGTCTCGACCAGAAGGCCGATCAGCTGCTCGTCGCTCTTGAAATGGTGATCCTGCGCGTTGTAGCCCCAGTTGTCGTTCATCGTGATGCACGACTCCCAGTCCACGCCGGGCCAGCCGGTGGCAGGGACCTCCTGCTCGGGCGTCCGGAAGTCTCCGAGGGGATCGGTGATCTTGCCCGCCGACCATCCTTCCACCCGGTTGTTCACAATCAAGTCGGGCTGGAGGCTCCGGCACTTGGCATAGAGCGCCTTCCCCAGCTCGTGGGTCCAGGTCCCTTCCCAGTTGCCGTCGAACCACATCACCCCGATGTCCCCGTACCGGGTCAGGAGCTCCGTGATCTGCCCCTGCAGGTATTCGACGTACCGCGCGAATCGGGCGCCGGTGGCGGGGCGGCTCTCCGCCTCCCAGTCGCGCCGCGGCAAGTAGTCGGGGTGGTGCCAATCCATGATGGAGTGATACCAGCACTGGTGGATGCCGGCGCGGCGGCTCGCGGCCGCCAGCTCCGCCATGATGTCCCGCTTGAATGGCGTCGACCGGACACAGAAGTCCGTGAGCTTCGAATCGAAGAGACAGAACCCGTCATGATGCTTGGTGGTGATGGTGACGTACTTCGCCCCCGCGTCCTTGGCCATCCCGATCCACCTGTCGGCGTCGAAGAGGGTCGGATTGAACCGCGAGACCAGCTGGTCGTACTCGGTGACCGGAATGTGCGCGTTGTTGCGGATCCACTCGGCGTAATCGTCCCGCCCGCCCCACTTCCCCGCCAGGATCGAGTACAGACCCCAATGGATGAACATCCCGAAGCGGGCCTCCCGCCACCAATCCAACCGGTCGCCGGTAGCCGGGAGCCGTACGCTCCGCCCGGTCGGCAGCATCACA
>DATMOQ010000043.1:0-3745 GCA_035568195.1 Gemmatimonadales bacterium | reverse complement strand
GGTCTGGCTGGTCCCGCTCCTCCCGCTCCTGGGCTTCGTGCTGAACGGCACCCTGGCCCTCACGCGCCCGCGGGCCAAGACGGCCGTGTCCCTGATCGGCACGGGCGTGCTGCTGGCCGCGTTCGCGGTGGCGGTGACCGTGGTCCGGGATCTCGCCGCCGCGCATCCGGCGGGGCCGGTGGTCTTCACCTATTGGGACTGGATCCCCGTCGGCACCCTGCACGTTGCCGCGGCGCTCCAGGTAGATCCGCTGTCCGCGGTGATGATCCTGATCGTCACCGGCGTCGGCTCCCTCATTCACATCTTCAGCGTCGGCTATATGCGGTCCGACGACGGCTACGCGCGCTACTTCGCGTACCTCAACCTGTTCGTGTTCTTCATGCTGGTGCTGGTGCTGGGCGCGAGCTTCCCGGTGATGTTCGTCGGCTGGGAGGGCGTCGGCCTGTGCTCCTATCTGCTGATCGGCTTCTGGTTCGACGTCACTGCCAACGCGGACGCGGGCAAGAAGGCGTTCATCATGAACCGGATCGGGGACTTCGGCTTCCTGGCCGCGATGTTCCTGATCTTCCAGTCCACCGGCACGCTCGACTTCACCACCGTCTTCGCCCAGGCGCCGGGCGCGTTCACGGCGGGAAGCGGCACGATCACGGCGATCACGCTGTTTCTCTTCCTCGGATGCGCGGGGAAGTCGGCGCAAATCCCGCTCTATACGTGGCTCCCCGACGCCATGGCCGGCCCGACCCCGGTCTCGGCCCTGATCCACGCGGCCACGATGGTCACCGCGGGCGTCTACCTGGTGGCGCGCACGAACCTCCTCTTCGCCATGGCCCCGGTGTCATCCGCCGTGGTCGCCGGCGTGGGCGCGCTGACAGCGCTGTTCGCCGCCACCATCGCGCTGAAGCAGTGGGACATCAAGAAGGTGCTCGCATACTCCACTGTCTCGCAGCTCGGATACATGTTCGTCGGGGTGGGGACGGGGGCCTACGCCGCGGGGGTCTTCCACCTCGCCACCCACGCGTTCTTCAAGGCGCTGCTGTTCCTGGGATCGGGCAGCGTGATCCACGCGATGCACGCCGCCTATCATCACACCCACGCACACGACGACGCGCAGGACATGCGCAACATGGGCGGGCTGAAGCAGTATCTGCCGTGGACCTGGGTGCTGATGTGGATCGCGACGCTGGCCATCGCCGGTATCCCGCCCTTCGCCGGATTCTTCTCCAAGGACGAGATCCTGGGCGCGGCGTTCGCCCGGGGAGCCGCGCAGCCCATCTGGTACGTCTTCTGGGCCTTCGGTCTCACCGCCGCGCTCCTGACCGCTTTCTACATGACCCGGATGATGCTCTACACCTTCCACGGCCCCAATCGGACCGGGGAAAAGGAGCGGGAGCACCTCCACGAAGCACCCTGGGTGATGACGGGCCCACTGGTCGTACTGGGTGCGCTCAGCCTGGCCGGGGGCGCGTTGAATCTGCCCGCGCTGGTCGGCGGTGGTTCCTGGATGGAGCATTGGCTCGAGCCCGTCACCGCCGGTTCGGCTGCGCTCCTGCCGTCGGCCGAGGTCAGCCGGGGGACGGAGTGGACTCTGATCGCCGTCGCCGTGGCCATCGCACTCGCAGGGATCGTCGGCGCCGTGCGGCTGCTCAAACCCGCGGCGCTGGTCCCGGCCCGGCAGGCGCCTGCCGAACACGGATTCGGCAAGGTGCTGGCGAACAAATGGTATGTGGATGAGCTGTACGACCGCGCCGTGGTCAAACCGCTGGTATGGCTCTCCCGCGTGGTCCTCTGGAAGGGCATCGATCAGGGCGTGATCGACGGCGCCGGCGTCAACGGCTCGGCCGCTGTCTCGCGGGCTCTGGGGTGGGTCGGCAGCAAGCTGCAGACCGGAGAAGTCGGGTTCTACGTCGTCCTGTTCGTGGTGGGCGTGGCCCTGGTGCTCCGGGCGGCGATCCGATGACCTACGACACCTGGATCCTCCCGGCGCTGCTGGTCTGGCCCCTGGTGGGCGCGGCCCTGCTGTATCTCGCGCCGCCCTCCCGCGCCAAGGTGCTGGCCCTGGTGGCGAGTCTGATCGAGTTCGCCATCTCCGTTCCGCTCTGGTGGCGCTTCCTGCCGGGGGGCGGAATGCAGTTCGCCTTCGACTGGGCCTGGATTCCCGCGTGGGGCATCCGGTTCCACGTGGGCCTGGACGGCATCTCGCTCTTCATGGTGCTGCTCACGACGTTCCTGGTCCCGCTGTCGATCCTGGGGAGCTGGACCTATATCACCAAGCGCGAGCGCGGATTCTACGCCCTGCTGCTGGTCCTCACCACGGGAATGCTCGGCGTCTTCGTGTCGCTCGACCTGTTCCTGTTCTACGTGATGTGGGAAGTGATGCTGATTCCGATGTACTTCATCATCGGCATCTGGGGCGGCGACAACCGGATCTACGCGGCCATCAAGTTCTTCATCTACACGTTCCTGGGCTCGCTCCTGATGCTGGTGGCGATCCTCGGACTGTACGTGCACGCCGCGAAGGTCTCCGGCACCTACTCCTTCGACTACGACTTCCTGCTGGGACACGCCGCCAACCTGGGGCCGGCGGCCTTCTGGTTCTTCGCCGCGTTCTTCCTGGCCTTCGCCATCAAGGTCCCGGTGTTCCCGCTGCACACGTGGCTGCCCGACGCGCACGTGGAGGCGCCCACGGCGGGGTCGGTCATCCTGGCCGGCGTGCTCCTGAAGATGGGGACCTACGGATTCCTCCGGTTCGCCCTGCCGTTCTTCCCGCAGGTGGCGTTGTCCCCGCTGGTCCAGTCGGTGGTGGTGACGCTCTCGGTGATCGGCATCATCTACGGCGGGCTGGTCGCCATGGTGCAGCCCGACTTCAAGAAGCTGGTCGCCTACTCGTCGGTGGCGCACCTGGGATTCGTGATGCTCGGCATCTGGGCGCTCACGGTGCAGAGCGTGCAAGGCGCGCTGCTCGTGATGATCAATCATGGGATCTCCACGGGCGCGCTGTTCTTTCTGGCGGGGATGCTGTACGAACGCCGGCACACGCGGCTCCTGGAAGCCTTCGGAGGCCTGGCCCGGGTCGTGCCGCTCCTGGCGGCGGCCCTGACCGTGGTGTCCCTGTCCTCCGTGGGCCTGCCCGGCACCAACGGCTTCGTGGGGGAGTTCCTCATTCTGATCGGGGCCTTCAAGACCTATCCCCTGGCCGCGATCATCTCCACCACGGGTGTGATCGTCGCGGCCATGTACCTGCTGCCGGCCCTCCAGAAAATCATCTACAACCCGCTCACCAAGTCGGAGAATCAGAAGCTGCTCGACCTCTCCCCGCGTGAGCTGATCGTCCTGGCGCCCCTCGTCGCCGCGATCATCTGGATCGGCGTGTACCCCAAGCCCTTCCTCTCCCGGATGGAGCCGGCGGCCCAGCATCTCATCGACACGGTCCGCCCGCAGGCGGAGGCGGCTATCCGATGAGCCTCGACCTCTCGAACTACGGCGATCTGATGCGGGCCCTGGGCCCGGAGAGCATCCTCACCGTGCTGGCCATGCTGGTGCTGCTGCTGGTCGCCTGGCGCCATCGCACCGTGCGGGACCTCCGCATCGCCGGCGGGGCGACCCTCGTGACCCTCGGCGTGACGGCCGCGGCGGTCTGGTGGCTGTGGTGGAACAGCGCCACGGTCGACGGGCTCGCCCAGATGATCGCCGTGGACGACTTCCGGTTCGTCACCGACTGGATCTTTCTCGGCGCGGCCGCCCTCAC
>DATMOQ010000042.1:0-3101 GCA_035568195.1 Gemmatimonadales bacterium | reverse complement strand
GCCGGCCAGGGCGACGCGGCCGGCGCGCGACGGCAAGGCGACGCGGCCGAGCAGGCGCTGAACGATCTCCGTCAAACCCTGCACGCCCGGCGCGACTCACTCACCGGAGCGTGGCGGCAGGAGACCGTCGCGTCCCTCGACCGAGCCATGAGCGAAACGGCGGACCTGGCGCGGCGCCAGCAACAAGTCGCCGACCAGCTGTCTCAGGGCCAGAGCGGATCGTCTACGCGCTCGGCGCAGGCATCGGTGGAGGAGGGCGCCGAGGCGGTGGCACAGCAGATTCAGCAGGCGTCGGGGAAGAACGCCCTGGTGTCTCCGCAGCTCGCTGCCGCGATGGCGCTGGCGCGCCGACAGATGGCTCAGGCCCGTCAGGAGCTCGAGCAGCCGCGGCCGAATACCCAGAACGCCTCCCAGCTCGCCGCCCAGGCGGTGGACGCGCTCAACGCCACCGCGCTCGGGCTGTCGCAGGCCCGCGCCCAGGTGAGCGGATCGCAATCGGGGAGCGGCCTGTCGGAGGCGCTCGAGCAGATGGCGAAGCTGGCGGGTCAGCAGCAGGGGCTGAACGGCGAGTCCCAGGGACTGCTCCCCATGATGGGGCAGGGCGGGAGCGTGACGGACCAGCTCCGGGCGCTGGCCGCCCGCCAGCGGGCGCTGGCCGATCAGCTCCAGCGGCTCCAGGCGGGTGGGAATGCGCCGGGCGCGGGCGCGCTTGCCGACGAAGCGAAGGAGCTGGCGCGACGCATGGAAGCGGGCCAGCTCGATCCCGTCACCATGGCCCGTCAGCAGCTCCTGTATCATCATCTGCTCGACGCGGGCCGCTCCCTGACCGGTGAGGAGCCCGATGACCAGCACGAGCGCCGGGCGCCGATCGCCGGGGCGGTGAATCCCCTGCTGCCGCCCGCGTTGCGCCCCGGCGCCACAGGACGCGGTCCGCGCGTGCCGTACCCCACCTGGGAAACGTTGCGCGGGCTCACTCCCGACGAGCGTCAACAGGTCCTCGAGTACTTCCGCCGCCTGAATGCGCCTTCGGGTCAGTAGCACGCTCGCGCTCGCGATCGGGGTGATTGCGGCCGCGAGGCCGGCGACCGCCCAGGGAATCGGTCAGGGATACGAGCTCGAGCGTACCGGCAAACTCCCGCAGGCCGTCGAGCTCTACCGGGGCGTTCTCCGAACCGACTCGACCAACCTGCCCGCGCTGCTCGGCCTCGAGCGCGTGCTCTCCCAGCTGGGCCGCCTCCAGGAGCTGGTTTCCCTGGCGCAGGTGGCCAACCACGCCACGCAGGAGCGCGATCCGCAGCTCCTGGGTCTCGAGCTCCGCACCTTCGTGGCGCTCAGCATGAACGACAGCGTGGCCGCGCTGGCGCACCGGTGGACCGCGCGGGTGCCCGGCGACGAGACCCCGTGGCGCGAATGGGCCATCGCCAAACTCGATCAGCAGGACGTGGTGGAGGCCCGGCGTATCCTGCTCGAGGGCCGCCAGGCGGTCGGGAACGCGAGGGCGTTCTCGATCGAGCTCGCGCAGATCGCCGCGTCCACCGGGGACTGGGCGATGGCGGCCCAGAACTGGGGCGACGCCGTGACCACGGACGCGGGGCAGATCGCGAACGCCGTGGTCCAACTCGAGTCGGCACCCGACGTCGCCCATCACACCGTGACGGACGTACTGGCCAAACCGCAGCAGACCGCATCCGCCCGGCGTCTCGGCGCCAACCTGCTGCTCGACTGGGGGCAGGGGGATCAGGGGTGGACCCTGCTGGAGGGGACGCTCACGGACTCCTCACGGGAAACGATCATGTCCCTGTGGAGCTTCGCACAGCGGGGCGAGCAGATCGGCACGCCGGTGGCGGAGCGCGCGCGCGGACACGCCCTGGCCCGCTTTGCGGACTACTCGACCGGTGCCCTGGCCGCTCGTGCCCGCACCGACGCCGCCCGGGCGCTGCTGGCCGCGGGAGACAAGGAAGGGGCGCATCAGTTGGTCGCGCAGATTCAAGGGCAAAGCGGCATCCCGACAGCCGCGCTCGTCGACGTTTTGATCGGCGACGGGGACCTGGAGCAGGCAGAGCAGCAACTGGTGGGTTCGCACCTGTTCCCCGACGACGCGGTGCGGATTCGCCTGGAGCTCTCGCGGGCGTGGACGGCGCGGGGCGAGCTCGAGCGGGCCGAACGCGTGCTCGGCGCCGATTCCAGCATCGACGCCGTCGCCCAGCGCGGGTGGATCGCGCTCTATCGCGGCAACGTGCCGCGCGCGCGGGACGCCTTCCAGGAGGCGGGTCCGTATGCCGGCGATCGGGCCGATGCCACCCGCCGGACGGAGATGCTCGCGCTCATCACCGACGTCGATTCGAGTCAGGGCCTGAGACTGGGCGCGGCGCTCCTGGCGCTCGCCCGGGGCGACTCGAGCGGGGCCGTGGACGGACTGCGCGGCGCGGCGGAAGGACTCGCCCCCGGGCCGCGGGGCGGGATCCTGGTCCTGGCCGGGCGCGTGGCGGCCGCGCTCGACTCCACCCATCAGGCGCTGGCGGTCGAGCTCTTCCAGCAGGTCGTGTCGGACAGCCTGCACGCGGTGGCCGCGGCGCCGGCCGCCGCGGAGCTCGAGTGGGCCCGGCTGCTGGAGAGGCAGGGCAAACCGGACCGCGCGATGGCGCATCTCGAGCATCTCATCCTCGCTTACCCCGGCAGCGCGGTGGTCCCCGAAGCACGCCGGATGATGGACCGCCTGAAGGGTTCGGTCCCCCGGTCGTGAACCGCAGAACCTTCGTGGCGTCGGTGGGGCGTTTCGCGGTGGGTGCCCGCCTGGCGCTCCTCGCGCCCTTCGCCCGGGCCCGCCGGGGATTGGACGCCTCGCTGCTGGTGCCGATGGATGACGCGCAGTCGGACCACCTCAAGGCGTACGGCCTGACGTTCCGCGCCATCCAGGCGGGTGGGAAAGTCGAGTGGTTCCTCAACTACCGGGGCGGATCGTTCCTCCTGCCCGACGTCGACGCCATCCGTCGGGACGCCGCCCTTTCAGGCGTCGCGGTCACTCCGGTGGACGACGGCGCGGTGGCCGCGATGCGGGGGGAAATCGCCGCGGGAAACATGGATACCGTCCAGTTGGAGCG
>DATMOQ010000041.1:0-11128 GCA_035568195.1 Gemmatimonadales bacterium | reverse complement strand
ATCTGGTACACGGCGCAGGGCTCGAACCTCTACGGCTGGCTCGATCCGAAGGATGGGGGCGGCAAAACCTTCCCGCTTCCGACGCCGAAGGCGCACCCCTACGGCCTGCAGAACACGGCGGACGCGATCTGGATGGCGGAGTTCGGCACGAACAAGATCGGGCGTATCAATCCGGCAGACGGGTCGCTCAAGGAGTTCCCGCTGCCCAATTCAGGCGCCCGTCCCCGCCGGCTCGTCGTGGACAGTCACGGGATCGTCTGGTACACCGATTATGCGCGCGATCAGCTGGGGCGTCTCGACCCCGCGACCGGCGCGGTGCGGGAGTTCGCGAGTCCGGGAGGCTCGGGGAGCGCGCCCTACGGCATCGCCATCGCGCCTGACGGCAAGCTCTGGTATAACGAGTCCGGCAAGAACCAGGTGGTCACGTTCGACCCGGGCACTGAGCAGGCGACGACCGTGGCCATCCCCACGCCGGGGTCGACCGTCCGCAACATCACGGTGGACTCGGCGCGCGGCAGGATCTGGCTGGCGTTGTCGGGGACGCAGCGGTTGGGGAGAATCGACTTGAAGTAGGCGAGAGCCGTCAGCCATCAGCCATCAGCAAACCGCCCCTGCGCTAAGGGTGGCCTGCTGACGGCTGATCGCTGATCGCTGCTACATCGACTTCTTCGGCTGCGCCGACGGCGGCAGCAGGCCGTTCAGACGGAGGTAGTTCGACAGCTGGCTGTAGTGATCGTCCCAGTCTCCCACCGTGATCAGGATGACCGTGGCGCGGGAGTACTTCCCGCCGAAGAGCGGCAGCTCTTCACCGAGCTTCGAGTCATCGAGCTTGGCGAGCGACGTCTGGCAGAAGTCGAAGGTCTCCTTCAACCGCGCCAGCAGCTTGTCCTTCGGATCCGTCTCGGCCACTTTGTCCCGCGTCGGGGCAGCCTGACCGCTGACCGTCGAGCAGAGCTGGTCATTCCCTTCGGCCAGGTGCACCGCGATCGCGCCGACCGACATCTGCGCCGGCGTGGGCTTGTAGCTGTACTTGTCGGCCGGCATCGTCTCCAGCGCCGCCGGCAGCATCCGCGCGAACCGTGTTTCCATGCTCCGAAGGGCATCCGCAACCGGTGCCCCCATCTGCATGCTTGCCATGTTTCCCTGCGCGGCACCAACCCGCGTCAGCGCGCTCAAGGCGAGCGCCACAACCGCTACCCGTGCCTTCATGACTCGTGACTCCACAAATGAGGGAACGTGATCTTAGACCCCGGAACGGGCGGCGGGAAGACCCCGTCCAGCGGGCTATATTGTTCGCCTTATGTCCGACATTCCCGCCGACCTCGCCGCCGCACTGAGCGGCCGGTTCGAGCTGCGCCAGGTATTGGGGCGCGGGGGAATGGCGACGGTCTACCTCGCCACCGACCGCAAACACCATCGCGAAGTCGCGGTCAAAGTCCTCCTCCCCGGGCTGGCGGCCTTTCTCGGCACCGAGCGGTTCCTCACCGAGATCCAGATCGCGGCACGCCTCAACCATCCGCACATCCTTACCCTGCACGACTCCGGTGAAGCGGACGGCTTTCTCTATTACGTCATGCCGTACGTCGAAGGGGGTTCACTCCGGCAGCGCATCATGCCGGCCGGCCGGCCCTCGCTCGCGCAGGCGCTCGAAATCCTGAAGCCGGTGGCCGACGCGCTGTCCTACGCCCATCGGATGGGCGTGCTCCACCGGGACATCAAGCCTGAGAACATTCTCTTCTCCCAGGGCCACCCCATCGTCGCCGACTTCGGGATCGCGCGCGCGGTCACGTCGGCCGGGGGCGCGCATCTCACGCGTACCGGATTTCCCATCGGGACACCGGGGTACATGAGCCCCGAGCAGGCCGCGGGCCTCACCGACCTCGATGCCCGGGCCGACGTCTACTCCCTCGCCGTGGTCTCCTACGAGCTGCTGGTGGGCGAGCTGCCCGGACGCTGGCCCACCGAAGAGGCCGTGCGCGTCGGCCGCTTTGCGGACCCGCCACCCCTGCACCGCTCGCGCCTGACCGCGCTGGGCTCGCCCACCGAAAGCGCCCTGATCCGCGGGCTCTCAGTCCGGTCCGACCAGCGGACCGCCACGCCCTCAGCCTTGATCGCGGAGCTCGGGGGGGAAGCGCCCCGCCGTCGGTTCAGTGAGGGCGAGGTCCAGGAGATCGTGAAGCGGGCCACGGAGATCGAGGCGACGAATCCGACCGAGTCGGGGGCGATGACGATCGGCGGCGTGGAAGCGCTGGCCGCCGAAGTGGGCATCGAGCCGGCCCTGGTACGGAAGGCCGCCGGCGCTATGAGTCGATCCTCGACGCCGGCGACGCCCGGCGCGCTGGAGATCTCTCCGACCAACCACGTTATCGGAGGCCCCACCCGCCTCTTCATCGAGCGCGAGGTGGAAGGTGAGCTTCCCGACTCGGAGTTCCCAACGCTGGTCGAGGAAATCAGGCGGATGCTGTCGGACGTGGGGCAGGTGAGCCAGCTGGGGCATTCGTTTTCGTGGATTTCGTCCCGAGGCAGCAAGTGGCGGTCGCAAGACCTGGAAGTCTCCCTATCCGTCCGTAACGGCCGTACGCGTATCCGCGCGCGCGAAGACCTGAGCGCGTTGATCGGAGCGACGTTCGGCGGAATCGGCGGCGGGATGGGCGGAGGCGGCATGGGTCCGCTCATGGGGGTGATGGCGGGCGCGCTGCATCTCCAGGCCCTGGCGTTCGTCATCGTGATTCCCACCTGGCTCGGCATCACCTATCTGACGGCGCGCACCGTGTACAAGCGGTCGGTGGCCAAACGGATCGCCGGCATTGGTCCTCTGGTCGAGCGCCTGGCGGAGCTCACCCGGGAGCTGGTCCCCAACCGCCCCCGCCTGGAGGCCTGACGTGCCGACCCGCCTGGTGGACCTGAGTCACGTGGTGGAGCACGGGATGATCACGTACAAGGGTCTCCCGGCGCCCCTCATCTGCGACTACCTGAGCCGCGAGGCGTCGCGGCAGCGGTACGCGCCCGGCACCGAGTTCCATATCGGGAAGATCGAAATGGTGGCAAACACGGGAACGTATCTGGACAGCCCGTTCCACCGGTATCCCGAGGGCACCGACCTCGCGGGCCTTCCGCTCACGTCGCTGGCCGACCTCGACTGCCTCGTCGCGCGGATCCCCCCCGAGAAGAAGTCCATCGAACGGGTGCCGTTCGATAAGGCCGATGTGCGGGGGAAAGCGGTGCTGGTGCACACGGGCTGGGACCGGTACTGGCGCACCGACCAGTACTACGAGCACCACCCGTTTCTGACGGCCGCGCTGGCGGAGTGGCTGGCGGACGCGGGGGCGACGCTGGTGGGCATCGACTCGCACAACATCGACAGCACCGAGACGGGCGAACGACCCGTGCACACCACCCTGCTCGGCCGCGACATCCCCATCGTGGAACACCTGACGGGGTTGAGCGCCGTCCCGGAACGGGGCGCGCGGTTCTTCGCGGTGCCCGTGAAGGTGAAGGGGTTCGGGACGTTCCCGGTCAGGGCATTCGCGAAGTTCTAAGCCTACCAGCTTTCGTTTTTCACGGTCGCCAGCGTGGAATGAAGGTCGTTGAACGTGACCTTCTTCGCGCCCGCCGGAAGCGAGGGGCTCTGATAGTCGGTCTTCCCCCCCTTCACCATGAGCCGGAAGCGCGCGATGCGGTTCTCCCCCAGATCCGCGGAGATGAGCACCGGCATCTGGAAGTCGGCGCTTACGTGCTCCTGAGTGATGCGGAACTTGATCACCGTCTGGCCGTTGTCCGCCGGCTGGTTGGTCCAGGCGACGTGGTAGGTCGGGATTCCGGTGCCTTTGACCCACTCGTCGAAGAACCAGTCCATCGGCACGCCGGCGTGCCGTTCGACGACGCTCTGGAAGTCGGCCGTGGACGCGGTCTTCCCCTGAAACGTCTGGTAGTAATCCTTCAGGGTAGCGGTGAACCGGTCTTCGTTCATAGTCCGCACATCCAGCATCATGATCCGGAGCATGTGAAAGACCCACGCACCCTTCTCGTAAATCATCGTCTGGTAGCCCTGAGGCACGTCGAACGTGGACGCCCGGGGTCCCATCCAGATCGGCCCCACATCCTTCGACTCGCCGGTGATGTCGTCCTGGTACTGGTCCAGGAACTTGAAGTACTCGTCCGTATGCCGGCGCTCCGCGGCCACGTACCAGAGCGCCGAAAAGCTCGCGAGCCCCTCGGAGAGCCAGTAGTCGCGGTAGGTTGCCGGCTCGACGCCGTTGCCCCACCACTGGTGGGCCACTTCGTGCGCCCGAAACCACTCCTCGAAGCCGTCCAGGGTCGTGAAGTGGAAGGTGCTCGCCGCGAGGTCGATGAAGCCCTGGAATGAGACTCCCTCTTCAAAGGGAATCTCGGTGACGTAGAAGTGGCGCATCGGGGGCGATCCGAAGAGTGCTGTGTAGTACTTCAAACTGTTGGAGACGTCGGCGGTCACGTTCTCCACCATATGGGACTGCTGAGGGACGTAGAACCCGAGCTGCTGGGCCTCTCTCGCGATCTCCCGGTGTGCGTCCTCCGACATCATCACGTCGAGGGTCCGATCCAGGTCCTGCACGTGATGGTTTTCGAAGATGCCAAGATTGAACGTGGCCCAGGGCGTGGGACGGTCGATGATCCAGTGGGTGGTCATCACCTTCCCTGACAGGGTCGAGTCGGTCAGCTGGCCGACGCTGGCGAAGGTGTACTGGTGCGGCGAGTGGTAGGTCACGTCGAACGTGGCGTCCCGGCTTCCCAAGTCGTTCACCGGATACCACGGCGTTCCAGGCGCGATGAAGAACCACTCCGTGTCCCGGTCGATGAGATCGGGGTGATTGGCGTGGTAGCTGAGCGTGAGGGTGAGAGAGTCACCGGCCGCCAGGCGCTTCGGCGCGCGGACCCACAGGAGCCCCGAGTCCTTCGCCTTGAAGGTCTCGACCTTGGAACCGTCCTGCCAATGGCCCGAATCGATCTGGATCTTGTACTGCAGGCCGAACGGGAGCCACGGACCCACCGGCTGATCGGCCTTCACGGAAACGACGGCCGTGGCTGACAAGTCGATGTCCGCGCCGAACGTCTCCTTGAGGTTGGCGTCCAGGACGTAATGGGTCGTCTCCAGGCGCTGGGGCTGCTCCGCGGCCGCCGTCGCTCCGTGGGGCGCGAACTGCGTCACGAGGTCCCAGTGCGTGCCGAACTCGATCCGGTGCGCTGGACGGTAGAACTGGACCGCTTCGGTGGACGTGGGGTCGACCTCGAACAGCGCGTCACCGTGCTTGTCGAGTTTGAGGCGGGCGACGAACAGCCCGTTGCGCTCCCCGTTGAGAAAAGGCCAGAGGACGCCCCAATCGAAGGCGCCCTCGTTCTTCCCCTCCAGGGTCTTCAGCGCATCGTGGACGTGATCCACGACATCCCCAGGAACGGTCCCGCCCGTCGCGCCGAGGGCCACGAGCTGGTCGATGGTGCTGTCGGCAAAGATGAGGACCGCCTCGGTCACTGCGTCGTCGAGCACGCTGTCGTCGGCGAACCGTCGCAGCTCCCGCTGTTCCGCCGGCTGCGATGGGGCGAGCCGGAAGCGACCGGCGCCCCGGAAGAGCGCCCCGGCGGCGTGTCCGCCGACCGAGGCGAGCAGGTATAGCGAACCGCTGTCGAGGGTGAGCTGCCCGGCATCCCGGGTGATGACCAGGTGATGCACATTGATCACCTGGTTTGCGGGCGCGATGTCGGTCAGTTCGTGGTAGCGGGCGAGGTAGGTGCCGGCGGGCGTGCCGACCACTTGACCGGCAATGAGACCGGGGACGAGCATGAGCAGGAACGGCAGCGCGGACGGCGGACACCGCATGGCGGGCTCTCGAATTGAAGACCGCCTATACTGCGCAGACTTCCGGGAGGGCGCTACCCCTTGTTGGGGCGAGTGACCGCGGCGGAAAACAGCTCGCCCTGGTTGCGGGCGCGCTTCAGCGCGGTGATGGCCCACTGCACCTCGGGGTCGCGCGCGATGCTGCGCCGGCCCGCCGCCGAGTCACCGAAGATCTCCTGCGCGACGTTGCCTTCGATGACGCGATCGAGGTACGACTGGCCGCCCGCCACCACTTCCGGGTTCAGCGTGACGCCGCGGGCCTTGAGGTGCGCGAGCACCGAGAGCCGCCACTCGGCGGGCTCGCGGAAGTTGGGCTTCACGATGGGGCGTAGCGAATCGACCAGATCGTGGAGCGAGCTGAAGAAGTCGCGGCTCCGGGGCGACAGCGCCTTGACCAGCGCCTGCTCGCCCGCGGACAGCGTGTCATCCGCGAGAGCGACGTCGGGCGTGATGGCCCCGCCGCCCAGCACGGTCCGGCCCCCGTCGGAATGGAAGATGGGACGGAGCGTATCCCGGGTGGAATCGCGGGCCGCGCTGTCCGCCGCCAGAGCGCGCCGGCCCACGTCCCGCTCGGGGCGCTGAATCGAGCGGCCACTGGGCGTGATCCAGCGCCCGGTGGTCATCACCACGATCCAGCCGTCCGGCAGGGTCCGCGCGGTCTGCACCAGGCCTTTGCCGAACGACCGTTCGCCCGCCACGAGGGCCCGGTCGTGGTCCTGCAGGGCGCCGGCCACGATTTCAGACGCCGATGCGGTGTACCGGTCGACCAGCACCACGAGGGGAACGCCCGGAGCGAGCGGCGAGGACGTCGCGTAGTAGCGCTCGGTCGAGTCGCGGGTCTGCACGCTGTAGACCTGCTGGCCCCGGTTCAGGAAGAAGTTCGCGATGGTCTGGGCCTGGTCGGTGAGGCCGCCGCCGTTGCCGCGGAGGTCGAGCACCACGCCGCGCACGTTGTGTTGCGAGAAATCGAGCAGCGCCGTCCCCACTTCCCGCGCCGAGGATTCGCTGAAGCGCTGGAGGGGGAGGTAGCCGACGGAGTCCGCGGTGATCAGCGAGTACGGCACCGCCGGGATGTGGACCAGAGCGCGGATCATCTTGAAGTCGAGGGCGTCTTTGACTCCGGGCCGCGCGAAGCGGACCGTGACCGCGGTGCCCGCGACGCCGCGGGTCGCCTTCGAGACGTCTTCGATCTTGGCGTGGTGCATGTCCTTGCCGTCGACCGAGACGATGCGGTCGCCGGCCATCACGCCGGCGCGCTGGGCCGGGGTGTGGGGGTAGACCTTGCTCACCTGGACGCCGGTATCCGCGTCTTCGAGCAGGAGTCCGATGCCGGCGTATTTGCCTTCGTACGCGACGTCGAAGTCTTCGGACCGCTGAGGCGGGAAGAGGTTGGCGTAGGGGTCGTGGAGCTGGGTGATGAGCCCGCGCGCGGCGCGTTCGTAGATGTCGGACTGGTCGAGGGAGTCCACGAAGTGGGTGGCGACCAGCTCGGAGACCCAGCTGAACAGGCGTTCGCCGTCCTGGTCGTGGGCGGCGTGCCGCGGCATGGCCCAGCCGAGGGCGGCTCCGGAGGCGAGGAGCACGGCGGCGACGGCGATGGTGGTTCGGCGCATGCGGACTCCCAAGGGGCCCCGAGAAGGTGGATAGCCAGGCGACGGCGCCAGACTTCACTCTACCCCGAAGGCGTGGGGTATGCCAGTCGGGGCTCAGGGCGGGCGTGTCAGCGCGCTGAAAGGTGCCGGGGGGCGTTGTTTTGCCTATTCGGAGCGCCGAGCATACCGTTAGTGTGGGCGGTCCACCTTGGGAGGATCGATTGCCGGTGACCGCCAAGCTGTCTCGCGAATTCTACGACCGGTTCGGTGACAAGATCGCCAACGAGCTGGTGGAGTGGTTCAATCAGGTGGATGCGACGTACCGTGGGGACCTCCGGGAGCTGAACGAGATTAACTTCGCGCGTTTCGACGCGAAGTTGGAGCAGCGTTTTGCGGAATCAGACACGAAATGGGAACAACGGTTCGCCCAGATCGACGTGCGGTTCGCGGCTTTCGAGGCCCGAATTCTCCGGTGGATGTTCGTGTTCTGGGTGACGACGCTGGCCGCAGTGGTGGGATTGGCTCGCCTCAAGCCGTAGTACCTATTCCGGGGGCGGGCGGGTACATTTCGCACCCTCAACGCGCCAGTAGCTCAGCTGGATAGAGCGTCGGCCTCCGGAGCCGAAGGTCGTGGGTTCGAATCCCGCCTGGCGCACTCCCCTGTTCCCCCCTCCACTCCAAGCGTCGTTCCCGCGGGCTGAAGCCCGCTCTCGGCGCGAGCGCGGCCTGAAAGGCCTTCACGGCCCGGTAATCGCTCGGTCCGGATGTCGCCGGGGTTGCTGCTCGACATATCTGACAGCCCCGGCCAGTTGTGCGACCCCGACCGTGCGGGCGTCATAGCCCTGGGCCCATTTGAGGGAACGCTCGCCTGCATGGCCATCGCGGTTGGCGACCCGCGCACTCGCTCCCTTCAACCCCTGCGTCAGACGGGGTAGGTCGAAGACCGGTGGTAACTCGAGAATCATGTGAACATGGTCCCGCACCATGCCGACGGCGAGGGGATGGACCCCATGCCGACCGGCCTCCTGGCGGAGGAATCGATCGAGAAAGGCCCGGGCGGGCTCGGTGATGAGCGGAGTCCGCTCCAGAGTGGTCCAAGTGAGGTGCAGGTAAAGGCGTGTTCCCACGGGTGCTCCGGATTCTAGTTGCTCAACAACATGGGGATCGAGTGGACGGGAGTTCTCACCGGATTCACGCAACTCCACCGCAGGAAAACGCGAGTAGTCGGGGAAGGTCGGCTGTTATGCGTCCTTCAGGACGCGCTCGCGCCGAGAGCGCCCTTCAGGGCGCGGGAGCGACGGGCCGAAGTACGCTCGCCAGATGGCGATATCCCAGAACCTCATATCCGACGACCGTCACCGCCGGCGCCAGCGCGAGCACAACCAGGCACCCCGCCATGCTGACACCGGACCGCGCCGCGGCCACCGTGACAGCCACGACGGCGGCGGTCCCGATCAGCAACCCCAGCTGGAAGGCCTGGAACCGTCGCACCAGGTAGTAGTACAGCGCATACGTCAACCCGAGGAACGCGCCGACCGGCACGGCGACGCTCAGCACGGTGGCGAGCGGACTGATCTGCGTCTGATGTTCGATGAAATACGCGGCGACGTGCAGACCGGCTCCCGTCGCGACGATCGCGGTGACGATCAATATCTGACCGACTCCCCACACGAAGGCACGATTGCGGTGGGCCTCGAGAATCTGGGCAGAAGGCAGGAGATCGAACAACCACCACATCCCGAAGGTCAGCGCCGTCCCGGCGACGCCGACGAGCGTCGCGTCCACCGTCCAGCCCTGCTGCGCCACGACGGCCGCGAGTGCGGCGATCGTCCCCACGATTCCCTCGCCCAGCGCCATGATCGCCAACGACGAGTGCCGCTCGGCGATGTGATGCGCGTTCCACGGAGTGCCTCCATCTCGGCGCTCCGCGAGCACCGGCCCCATCAGCTCGATCAGCGCAAGCACGCTGCCGAGGCTGAGTGCCGCTGCGGTCGAGAAGTGAACGGCGATCTGCCACACCCAGCCTATCTGCGCGACCGAGATCGCGACCGCATAGGTCAGGCAGGCCCGGCGCCGGGCGGGATCCTGCCTGGCCGCGCGCAGCCACTGGAAGACCAGCGCAACACGCATGATCACGTACCCGAGCACCATGATCGAATTGTCGACGCGCTCACCGCGCTCGATCGACGCGAACATGCGCGGCAGACCGATCGCCAGCACCAGTACGCCGACCATCTGCCTCATGGTGACGAGCCGGAAAATCCAGTCGTCCGTGTCGTAGGCGGACGCGAACCACGAGAAGTTGATCCACGCCCAGCAGATGGCGAAGCTCGCAAAGCCAAACCCGAACCAGGCGGCGGTGTAGCAACCCGCCGCCAGCGCCAATGCGAATTGTGACGCGGCGAGGCTGAAGCACGTCGCGAACGTCAGGTCGAACAGCTGTTCGAGCGAAGTCGGAACCCGATGCACCTCACCCGGATCGCGGCCCGTCATGCGCCGCGAGTGATGGTGCAAGGTGGCCATCACCGGGACCCGACCAGCGCGCGGATGTCGCGGTTCTCGAACACCACGCCTCCGCTCGCCGGTGTTTGGCGGACGGCGACATCGACCATGGCGTGGGCTAAGTCGTCGGCCGGAATCACCTGGTTGGGGAATAGCAGCCGAAAGGCGGGGTAGATCGCGCGCAGGAGCCGGTAGCTGAAGTTCGGCTCCGTGCGAGGTTGCACGGGGTAGATGTACCCCGGCCGAAACAGGTACACGTGGGGGAACCCCGCGGCGAGGAGGGCCTTCTCCGCTTCTCCTTTGTAGCGAGCGAACGCCATACGGCTTCGTCCGGTGGGATCCGCGCCACTCCCGCTCAAGAAGGAGAACGCCGCGTCCGGGCTGGACCCGCGCAGGACGCGCGCGAACTCAACCGTGTAGTCCAGAGTGATGGTGCGGAGTTCCGCGTCCGATACCGAACCGGTGTACGCTCCAAGGCAAAAAATCACCGCGTGCTGACCCGAAAGCGGCTCCACGAGCGCCGAGCAATCGGCGAAGTCTCGATGCAGAACCTCGAACAGCTTGGGATGCGATATGCCTAGGCCCCTGCGGCCGATCGCCGTCACCCGTCCGACGTCAGGGTGGTCCAGCGCATACCGAAGGGCGTATCCGCCGACCATTCCCGTGGCCCCCACGACCACAAGACGACGCTGGCCCCCCGCCGGAGCGTTCATGCCAGTCCGCGCTGTTCCAGCCAGTCGACATACAGATTGCGCTCGGCGAACAGCCAGGTGCCATCCACCTTTACGAAGGTGTCCGTATAGCGGAGAGCGGCAATCATCAGGCGCCGGGTCTTGCCGTCGATCGTCAGGTGATGGGGCATGCAATACGTTTCGCCGGTGCCCCGGTCGCGGGTCAGCGTGAGGATCGTCGTCTGCCCGAGGAAGTGCATGGTCGCGGCGTACTGGTTCAAGTCCGCGAACACCGGAGCGAGCGCTTCGCGCGAGCGCAGCTCCTGTGAAGGCGCCGGATCTTTGGCGTTCATGTACACCACGAAATGGGTGTCTGGAGTGAAGAGAGCCATCTGACCCTTCGCATCGCGACGATCGGCACAGTGGGCGTACCCCTCGACGAGTTCCCGGATGGCGAGGCGATCGGCGGCCTCTTCGGGGGAGATGCGGACGTG
>DATMOQ010000040.1:0-3814 GCA_035568195.1 Gemmatimonadales bacterium | reverse complement strand
AGGGGCTGCTCGTGGCCCGCGCGCTCGAGCTGTCGAACCTCACGCTCCTCGTCGACCGCAACGGTTTCCAGGCCAACGTGCGGACCGAGGAGCTGATTCCCCTCGAACCCCTGGCCGACAAGTTCGCGGCCTTCGGCTGCGCGGTACGCACCGTGGACGGGCACGACTTCGACGCGATCGACCGCGCCTGTCAGGCTCTGCCGTTCGCCGGTCCGGGTGGGGGCCCGAGCGTGATCGTCGCGCACACCGTCCGCGGATGCGGTCTGCCGAGCATCGAGGCACGCGCCGACCGCTGGTTCTGCCGGCTGTCTCCCTCCGAAGTCACGGGGCTCCTGGCCGAGCTCGAGGGGGAGACGGTGGCCGAGCTCGAGAGTGAACCGCTGATGGTGCGATGACCGCGACCTACGAGACGGTCCTCCTCGAGGCGGCCCGCGCCGATCCGCGGCTGATCGTCGTCACCGCCGAGAATCGGGCCGCCATTCGCGGCCTTCCGGCGGCGCTGGGGCCCCGGTTCATCGACACCGGCATCACCGAGCAGACCATGATCGGCATGGCGGCTGGCTTGGCGCTGCGGGGCCGGATCCCGGTGGTACACGCCCTGGCCACGTTCCTCACCATGCGCGCATTCGAGTTCATCCGCACCGACGTGGGGATACCGGGACTCCCTGTGAAGCTCGTCGGGGCCGTCCCCGGCGTCCTGTCCGAAGCGAATGGCCCCACGCACCAGGCCCTGGAGGACGTGGCGCTGATGCGGGGCATCCCGTCCGTGCGCGTGTTCTGCCCGGCCGATCTGGAGGATCTGCTCGCCGGCCTCCCGGCGGTGCTGGCCGATCCCCATCCCTGGTACATCCGGTATTGCGACCGTCCCGCCGTGACGTCTCACGGGCCCTTCGAGCTGGGGCGGGCCGAAGTCTTTCACGCCGGCGGGAGGGACGACGTCGCACTCCTGGTGTCCGGCGCGCTGTTCCGCGAAGCGTGGGAGGCCGCGGCGCGGCTCCGCCAGCAGGGGTGCGCGGTTCGCGTGCTCAACGTCCGCACCGTGAAGCCTTTGGATGCGCCGGCCGTGATCGACGCCGCCCGGCACGCCGCGATGCTCGTGACCGTCGAAGATCACTTCGAGATCGGCGGGCTCTACTCGGCGGTGGCGGAGCTGCTGGTGCGCGGCGGGGTCTCGGCGCGGGTCCTTCCCATCAGCTGCGGTGATCGCTGGTTCACTCCTTCACTGCTCCCCGACGTGCTGGTCGACGCCGGGTTCACGCCCGACGCGATCTGCGACCGGGTTCTCTCGGCTCTCCACCAACGCACCCCGGTTCCCGCACATGCTTGACTCTCTGGTCGAATCCGCGCCCCTCCCGGCCACCACCGAATCCGAAGCCTGGTGGGCCCGGGCCCGGGGCCTGATTCCCGCCGGCACCCAGACCCTGGCCAAGGGTCCGGGACAGCACGTGGCCGGCGTCACTCCCAAATACGTCCGGCGCGGGCGCGGCAGTCACGTGTGGGACGTGGACGGCACCCGTTACCTCGATATGACGATGGCCGTGGGTCCCCTGGTGCTCGGGTACGGCCATCCGGCCGTGGACGCGGCCATCCGCCGCCAGCTGGACGACGGGATCACGTTCTCGCTCATGCACCCGCTGGAAGTGCAGGTGGCGGAGCAGATCCGGGCCGTGGTGCCCGGCGCCGAATCGGTGCGCTTCAGCAAGACCGGCGCCGACGCCACCAGCGCCGCGGTCCGAGTGGCGCGGGCGTTCACCGGCCGGAGCACCGTGCTCTGCTGCGGATATCACGGCTGGCACGACTGGTTCGTGGGGACCACCGACCGGGCGGCGGGAGTTCCGGAGGCGGTGAAGGGCGAGACCTTCACTTTCGATTACAACAACCCCGAGTCGTTCCTGGCGGCGATGAATGACGACGTCGCCTGCGTCATCCTCGAGCCGATGGTATTCGACGAACCCCATCGAGGGTTCCTCGAGCTGCTCCGCGAGCGCTGTACCCTGCACGGCGCCCTCCTCATCTTCGACGAGATGTGGACCGGGTTCCGTCTGTCGGTGGGCGGGGCCCAGCGGCATTTCGGCGTCCGGGCCGATCTCGTGACCTTCTCGAAGGCCGTCGCGAACGGCATGCCCCTCTCGGTCCTGGCGGGGCGTGCCGACGTGATGCGTCTGCTCGACCGTGAAGTCTTCTTCTTCACGACCTTTGGTGGAGAGACGCTCTCCCTCGCCGCGGCGCAGGCGACCATCGACACGCTCGTTGCCGAGGACGTGCCGGGCCACCTGGCCGACGTCGGGGGCCGGATCCGGGACGGGGTGAACGCCCTGGCCGAGACGGTCGGTATCGCCGATCGGGTGCGGTGCATCGGGGCGGGGTGCCGCTCCCTCCTGACCTTCCCTGGCGCCGATCCACTGCTCTCGAAGAGTCTCGTGCACCAGGAGCTGCTGCGGCGGGGCGTGCTCTGGTCGGGCAGTCACGTCGTCAGCGCCGCTCACGATGACGACGACGTCGATCATCTCCTCGGCGCCTATGCCGAAGTGCTGCCGATACTGAAAGAGGCGATCGGGGCCGGCGACGTGCGGGGGCGGATCGAGGGCTTGCCCATGGAGCCGGTGTTCCGACGGACGGGCGGGTTCAACACCAAGCCCCGCGAGACCATCGTGAACCGCTTTTCCCTCCGGGGGCAAATCGCGGTGGTCACCGGCGCGTCGGGCCTTCTGGGCCGCGAGCACGCTCTGGCGCTGGCGGAAGCCGGCGCGACCGTCGTGCTGGTCGATCTGGATGGCGCGGGGATGGGGAAGGTGGCCGAAGCGGTGCGGGCGGTGCCGGGCGTGGGGCCCGTGTACGCCGCGGTGGCGAACGTCACCGACCCGGGCTCGCTCGACCGGTTGCGGGTGGACGTCCGCTCCCGGTTTTCCCGCGTGGACATCCTCATCAACAACGCGGCGATCAACGACAAAGTCGAGGACAACCGCCGGGAGCCGGAGGCCGTCCACTCCGTCGAAGGGTGGCGGCGGATGATGGATGTGAACGTCACCGGGGTCTATCTCCCCTGCGAAATCTTCGGCCCCGACATGGCGGCGCAGGGGAGCGGCAGCATCATCAACGTCGCCTCCACGTATGGGCTGGTGGGCCCCGATCCCGCGCTCTACGAGCGTCCCGACGGCTCACCCGGCTTCACCAAGGCGCCCGCCTATCCGGCATCCAAGGGCGCCGTGATCGCCCTGACCCGGCACCTGGCGGCGCGCTGGGGACGGCAGGGCGTCCGGGTCAACGCGCTGGTCCCAGGCGGCGTCGCGAACGGCCAGCCCGATCACTTCATCTCGCAATACGCCCGGCGCACGCCGCTGGGCCGCATGGCCGCTCCGGACGACTACCGGGGCGCAATCGTCTTCCTGGCGAGTCAGGCTTCCCGCTACATGACCGGCGCCACGCTGGTCGTGGACGGCGGGTTCACCGCGTGCTGAGGTAGGAGACCATGACCGCATTGCCACTGGACGACCGCCTGCTGGCGCGCGCCGCCGGCATACGCCTCCTGCTCACGGACTGTGACGGCGTGCTCACCGACGGCTCGGTGTACTGCTCCCCCGATGGCGAAGGCCTGCTCCGCTTCTCACGGCGGGACGGCATGGGCGTCGCGCGGCTCCGGGAGGCCGGCATCGAGACGGGCATCGTGACGCGGGAGAACTCGCCCATCGTCGCCCGGCGGGCGGACAAGCTGGGCATTACCGAGCTGCACGCCGAAGCGCTCGACAAGCGCGCCGTGGTCGAGGCGATCGCCGCGCGTCGCGGGCTGGCCCTGGACGAGATCGGGTTCATCGGT
>DATMOQ010000039.1:0-5448 GCA_035568195.1 Gemmatimonadales bacterium | reverse complement strand
AACGGCATGAGAGTTCGATTCTCTCCTCGGGCATTCCACAAACACCGGATCCAGTGCGGCAAGACGGAGGGGTACTCCGTGGCCAAGGATGAGAGTGGCATTCAATGGCTCGATCGCCCTGAGGAACAGGACTACGCGGCGGCGAAGTCTTATCTGAGCCTGACGTTTCCAACGACACAGACGACAAGATTCATTCAGCAACTCCGTCGTTCCCCCGTGATCGAATTCAAGGCCAAGGACATCTTCCGGGCCTCAGGGCTCTCACTCCTCGGTGTCAGCAACGAACACGTCGAGAAGGACCGCCGTAAGATCGCTTCTGGCAAGAAGCTCTCTCCCCTCCTCTTAGTGCGTGATCGGCTGCACGGCCGCGTGATCATCGCCGACGGCTATCACCGCCTCTGCGCCGTCTACGGATACAATGAAGATGCAAGCATTCCGTGCAAGATTGCGTAGCTGCCACCTGAACCATCCGAGGACGGGGTGATCTAGTGCGACCCCTTCGCCACTCCATCAACGTCACCTTGGACGGGAGCTGCGATCATCGTGCCATGATTCGCGGTGGCGATGCGGTACCAACCGCGAAGGTAGCCGTGGGGAGTGGCAGGACTTCAGAGAATCGCCCCGCCGCTGTATTTTGCACCCTGGAACCTGACCCCTGACCATCACGTTAGGCTGACATGCTGCCACTGCTTGCCGCACTCATCCTCGCGCCGGCCCCTCAGGTCACCGACTCCACGAGAGCCGGCGTCGTCGTCGACCGCAAACACCACCGGATCACCATCACCGCCGGCCCCTACACCCTCCCCCCAATGGGCCATCGGATGGAGATGATGGGGATGGACATGTCCATGGATCACATGGGCGAGATGGCGTCCTACTTCGTCTGGCCCGAGCAGGGGTGGTTCTACGGTTTCAACGTGAGCGCCATCGACGGCCACGGCGGCGCCATGCCCCGCGACCTGATCCACCACTTCACCCTCCTCAACTTCGACCGCCGCACCCTTTTCGATCCCTTCGCCGAGCGCCTCGCCTCGGCGCGCTACGAGAACGAAGACGTGGTGGCCCCCAAGACCCTGGGCGCCCCCCTCGTCAAAGGCACGCGGATGGGCGTGTACATGATGTGGTTCAACGACCACCCCGACACCGTGAAGGGTGTGTACGTGAAGCTCACCCTCCTCTATATGCCGGCCAACATCCAGCCGCCCCCCACCTCGGCCCTCCCCGTGGTGATGGACGTGGATCTCTTTCCGGGCGTGGACAACATGTATCCGGTACCGCCCGGCACCACCGAGCGCGTCCGGGTCTTCCGGTTTCCCATCGCGGGCCGGATCTTGGCGGCCGGAGGTCACCTCCACGAGTATGGGTCCTACATCCGGCTCGAGGACTCGGTGACAGGCCGGGTGCTGGTCGACTTGCGGCCGGTGATGGACCAGCAAGGGCACATGCTGGGAATGACCCGCAAGCTCTTCGCCGTGACCGGCAGCGGCCTGCGGGTCGAAGCGAACCACCCGTACCGGCTCATCGCGGCGTATGAGAACACGACCAAAGACACCCTCAGCGAAGCCATGGGGGAGCTGATGGCCATCTTCTCGGCGGACGACTTCTCGCAGTGGCCCCGGATGGACTACGCGAGCAAGGACCTCTGGGCCGATCTCGCGACCTACGGCATCACCGCGCTTCCGGACTCCCTCACGCAGGCGTCCCGCGCGGTGCTGCAGGGGAACCACTGACGTGCGGGCGCTGATCTCGTTCCTGGCGCCGCTTCTGGTCGCCGCCACGACGGTGGCCGCCCAGACGCCGCGCCCCGGCGTGACACTGGACCGGAAGCACCACCGGGTGGTCGTCATCGCCGGCCCCTTCAATCTTGAGCCCATGCCGCCCATGGAAGGCATGTCCATGGACGCGATGATGCCCGACACGCTGGCGCAGGCGTTCTCGTGGCCGGTGCAGGGGTGGTTCCGCGGGTTCGAGTCCGAGGTGATCGACTCGCTGGGGAGGCCGCTGCGGCGCGACCTGCTCCATCATTTCACGCTGATCAATCTCGACCGCCGCACCCTGTTCGATCCGGTGGCGGAGCGGATCGCGGCGGCGGGGCTGACCCCGGCGGCCGCGGTGGCGCCGGCCTCGGTGGGCGCGCCCCTGTCACCCGGCCAGCGACTGGCGCTCTATATCATGTGGCACAACGGCGGGACCACGCCGCAGCACGGGGTCTACCTCCGCGTGAACCTGGTGTGGGCGCCCGACAACCAGCAGCCGCGGCCCCTCTCGACCTTCCCGGTGAACCTCGACGTCAACGCCCACTACGGGCAGTCGAACACGTACGACGTGCCGCCGGGGCGCCATGACAAGTCGGCGATCATCACGTTCCCGCTGTCCGGCTGGCTGCTCGCCGCCGGCGGCCATCTCCATGACTACGGCGAAGCGGTACGGCTCGAGGACGGGACGTCGGGCAGTGTGCTGGTGCACG
Organism: Gemmatimonadales bacterium; assembly: GCA_035568195.1. Classification (GTDB taxonomy): domain Bacteria; phylum Gemmatimonadota; class Gemmatimonadetes; order Gemmatimonadales; family GWC2-71-9; genus 40CM-2-70-7. Next base: position 2,981 of record DATMOQ010000039.1, on the reverse strand, counting down.
TGCACGCGGTGGTCGGCGACTCAGGGGAGATCAAGGACCTGCCGTTTCGCATTCTGGCGGCGTGGGACCGGGGCCTCCGGATCGAAGCCGGGCATCCGTACCGCATCGTGGCGACCTACAACAACACCTCGAAGGACACGCTGCGCGATGTGATGGGGGAGATCATGGGGCTGTTCGTGCCCGATCACCCCGAGCGGTGGCCCACGGTGAACTACGGCGACTCCCTGTACCTCGCCGACCTGAACGGATACCACGCGGTCGACCTGCTCAAGGCCTTGAAGTCCACGCCGGTGGCAGAGCACTGACCGCGGTCGGACTCGGGCATGCACAAGGGCAGGCTGGAAGCGTTCAGTGACGGTGTCCTCGCGATCATCATCACCGTCATGGTCCTCGAGCTGCAGGTGCCGTCCGGCGGGTCCCTCGCGGACCTCCGCGCGGTCGTGCCGAAGCTGCTGCTCTACCTCCTGAGCTTCGTCTTCCTCGGCATCTACTGGAATAATCACCACCACATGTTCCAGGCCGCGCAGCGGGTCAACGGCGCGGTGCTCTGGGCCAACATGCATCTGTTGTTCTGGCTGTCCTTGATTCCCTTCGTCACCAATTGGATGGGCGAGCATTTCGGGCCGCTCCCGGTGGCCGCGTACGGCGCGGTGCTGTTCGCCGCGGGCGTTTCCTACTACCTGCTGTCGCGCATCCTGCTGAGGGCGCAGGGCCCCAACTCGGTGCTGGCCCAGGCACTCGGCCGCGACGTGAAGGGGGTCGTGTCCGTCCTCATCTATCTATTGGGGATTGTCGTGGCGGCATTCCAACCGGCGGTGGCGTGCGGACTGTACGTGGTGGTCGCTCTGATGTGGCTCGTGCCCGACCGCCGCATCGAGAGCCGGGTCCACTGAACCGTCTCCCGGTCGGTTACCGGGTCCGGGCGCTGCTCTTCGCGCTCGCGATTCCCCCCGCACTCGAGCTCCTCCCGTTTTCCCGGCTGGCCCGGTGGCTCACCCGCGCCCCCGGACCCTCCCGCGCCGACGTGGACGACCAAGCCCTGGCCACCTGGGTCGATCGCATCCTCTCCCGGCTTCCCTGGCCCTGGCGGCGCACCTGCCTCCGGCGGGCGCTGGTGCTGTATCCGTTGATTCGCCGCGCCGGGCGTCCGGTGGCGCTCACGATCGGAGTCCGGAGAGACCCGCTCTCAGCCGGTGTCACCGCGCACGCCTGGCTCACGCTCGGGGAGGGGCCGTACCTGGAAGCGGATCCGGCGCATCCGGGCCGACACACCCCGATCGCGACGTTTCCCTAGGCGAGAAGCAACGGCGGCTCCCTCCGTCGCCTGCCGTGCGCGGCAAATGCGAGCGGGTCTGTCAATGCAAGGCGCCCGGACGCCGACTCCGGGACCCGCCGCCGTTTCTCGTACCAGGCGCCGTTCAAAACGTATAGCGCACCGACCCGAATACTGACCGTGGCTGCCCGGGGGTGACGAATCCACCCGCTTCCAGCTCCGGATAGTGCTTGTCCAAGATGTTGCGGATTCCCACCGAGAAGTCCGCCCCACCCACCCGGAGCCCCCCCGACAAATGCAACAGTCCGTAGGCCGGGCGAACCACGCCCGGCTCATCAAACGGGCTGTAGGGGCCCACGACATTGGTGCTGAGCCGCACTTGCCACGGCGCGGCATCCGGAGCCACCTCGAGCGAGGTGATCCCTGTGTACTTCGCGGTATTGAAGACGCGGGCACCGTTCAACGTGTCGCCGTCCGCGGTGATCAACTGCTGGTACTTGGCGTCGGTGACGGTCCAGTCTCCCGTCAGGCGCACCGCCGAGCCGAGCCGGGCGACGAATTCCGCCTCGAGGCCCCGCCGGCGGCTCTTGCCGCCGCTGATATCGGTCAGGGTGATGGGATCGAAGGTCTGTTCGTTACTGACGTCCATCTGGAACACCGACAGACTCCCGTTCACAATCGAGCCATCCACCTTGATCCCGGTTTCGTATGCCCACACCGTGATGAAGGGCAGGGTGGGGTCTTCGATCACGCCGTCGGTTTGGCGAAACCCACGGGAGACGTTGGCGTACACGTCGGCCGCGACGGGCAGGTGATAGAGCAATCCGAGTTTGGGTGAGAAGATGGACTTGGTCTTGCTCAGCGCCGCTCCACTGTCCGGAGTCGACTCGTTATTCTGGAAGTCGATCCGGCCTCCCAGCGAGAGCCGGAAGTGATGTCCCAGGTCCTCCGTCGACTGCAGGAACAGGGCGCCCGACGACTGGTGCGCGGTCACCAGCACCTGCGCGGAATCCTCCACGCGGTTGGTGGTGAACCAGTTCGAATACGCCGAGTGCACGTATCCCTCTTCAGTCCCCAGCGTCAGCTCGGTCCGCGGCAGATACCAGGTCAGTGCGCTGATGAGCCCCACGCCGTAGCGGCGGTCCGCTTCCTCGGTCTGACTGCCGCTGCCCTCTCCCACGCTGCCTTCGGGCGGCGTGGTGAGGAACCAATGAAAGTGCCCTTGCGTGGCGTACACGGTAGTGCGCCAGAGCAGGGACGGGCCGGCGAGGACACGCAGGCTGACCCGCTCCTGCGCCCGGTCCTTGTTCCCTCCGTCGGTGGGATTCGCCACCTGGTGAAACAGCCCGGCGTGGAACGCACTGTCCGAGAGGAACCCGGGGGATTTCCAGTTGGTGGAATACAGCTCCATGCCCGCATCGAGCGTGGTGTTGGACGACAGCGCCTGCACCACGCGGGCATGAGCCTGACCGATCTGGTACCCGCTGTTGGGACGCCACCCATCCTCATGCACGCCCCGGATCCCGAACACCGCCCCGTTCTGCCCATGATCGTACCCGGTCAGAAGGCCGCCGTCGAGAGACCCATACGACCCCGGATCGAGCCAGAGCGTGGTGCCCTGCTTCCGCTCCAGAGTCTGGACGTTGATCGTCCCCGAGAAGGAGAAGTTTCCGTAGAGGGCGCTGGTGGGCCCCTTGAGGACATCGAT
>DATMOQ010000038.1:0-7224 GCA_035568195.1 Gemmatimonadales bacterium | reverse complement strand
CATGGCGAACACCTCGCGGGCCAGCTCCACCACGCCCGGCAGATGCGCCGTGCCCCCGGTCAGAACCACCCCGGCGGGGAGCCGCTTGGGATCATCGTAGCCGGCTTTGGCCAGCTCGGCCCGCACCAGCTGAAAGATCTCGTCCACCCGCTGGTGGATGATGTGCGCCACCATGTCCCGCGGGGCCTGCCGCGCGCCCTGCCCCGGCGTGGACGGCAGCTCCACCATCTCGTCCGGATCCACCAGCGGCTGATACGCGCTGCCGAACCGTTCCTTCACCCGCTCGGCGTCGGCCTGCGTCAGGGACAAGCCCTGCACCAGATCGCTGGTGACGTGGCCTCCGGCGAATTTCAGCGACGCCAGATGCCGGATCTTGCCCTTCTCGAAGATCGCGACCCCGGTGGACTGCCCGCCGATCTCGGCGAGCGCCACGCCCAGCTCGCGTTCATCATCGGTCAGCACCGCCTGCGACGCGGCCAAGGGCTCGAGCACGATGTCCGCCACCTTGAACCCGGCCCGCTCCACGCTCCGGCGGAGATTCTGCGTCGCGGTGGCCTGCACCGTGACCAGGTACATCTCCACTTCCAGGCGGGTCCCCGTCATCCCCACGGGGTCGGAGATCTCCCCCTGCTGGTCGACCCGGTACTCCTGCGGGATCCCGTGCAACAGCTCGAGGTCCCGTCCCAACGCCACCGCGCGGGCGACTTCGTTCGCGCGCGCCACGTCCGCCGCGGAGATCTCGTCCCCGCGCACCGCCACAATGCCGCTCGAGTTCCGGGCGGCCACGTGCTCGCCCGCGATCCCGCAGGTTACCTCAGTCACCGCGGCGCCCGCCATCCGCGACGCGTCCCGCATGGCGGAGGTGACGGAGCGGGCCGTCTCTTCGATGTCGCGGACCATGCCGCGCCGCACACCGGTGTTCTTCGCCACGCCGACACCCAGGATCTTCACCACCGGCACCCGGGGCAGATCCCCCGTCACCTCGGCGATCACCGCGCAGGTTTTGGTGCTGCCCAGATCCAACCCGGCCACCAGCCGTCGTTCGCTCTTGCTCACGACGTCGCCTTCCGCCGGACCACGATCTGTCCGGCAAATCGCGCGTCGAGCTCCGCGTACGCCCGCCCCTTGGCCGCCAAGTCCTGCTGGACCCGCACCACCGCCTGAATGACCTCCGCTTGAGGGTCTAGGCCCATCAGCACCCGGCGCCGCGCGCCTCCTTCGTCCAGCACGACGCCGTGCGCGATCCGCCGCGCCGACGTGATCGACTGATACAGCGCGGGATCCACCGCGCGGACCAGCCCCAGCACCGCCGTCACATTCGAGTCGGCGCTCGCCGCCAGCGGCAGATCGAGCACGGTGCGGGCCGGATCGAACGGTAACGGACGCGCTGCGGCGTCCACCACCACCAGCCCCCGCGGACCGGGCACGAACGCCGCCGGCTCCGCCTCCCGCACGACCACCGCGAGCGCACCCGGCAGACGCCGCCGGACTCGCACGTCGGCCACACCAGGCAGCGCGCGAACCCGGGCCTCCAACGGCCCCGTCGGATCGAACACGCTGGCCTCGCGCGACAACCCCAGCGCCTGAATCACGGCTTCGGGCGCCAGATTCCGTACGCCCACCAGCTCCACCTGCCGCACCCGGAAAAACGAGAGGTGCCGGGCCGCCTCCGGCCCGCCGAGCCACAGCAGTGCCAGCGCGGCGAGGCTCACCAGCGGAATCCAGACCCGCCGGTCCCGCAGGAACCGGAGCCGCGCGCTCACCGCGGCGCGCGCTCCCGTCCGGCGCCTCTGCGGGCCGCCAGAATTTCCGGCCCCACCCGCGTCACGTCGCCGGCGCCCATCGTGAGGAGCAGGTCCCCCGGCTCGAGCCGGGCCGCCACCTCGCTCGTGAGCATCGCACGGTCCGCCACCGCCACCGTTTCCGCACCGGCCGCCCGGGCGGCCTTGACCACGAGGTCCGCGCTGACGCCCGGCATCGGCGCCTCGCGGGCGCCGTAGATGGGCGCCACCACCACCAGATCCGCCGCGGCCAGCGCCTGCCCCAACGCCGCTCCGTGCACTGCGGTCCGGGAGTACAGGTGCGGCTGAAACACGGCCACCACTCGGGCGTCGGGAAACGCCTGCCGCGCGCCGGACAGCGTCGCGGCCACTTCGGTGGGGTGATGCGCGTAGTCGTCTACGACCACCACCCCGTTCGCCTCACCGAGTCGCTCGAACCGCCGGGCCACGCCCCGGAACTCCGCCAGAGCGGCCGCCGCCGAGCGAACGTTCGCGCCCACGGCGTGAACCGCGGCGAGCGCGACAGCCGCATTGCGGACGTTGTGCGCGCCCGGCACCTGCAGCGCCAGGGACACCGCGTCGCCGTTGGGCAACGTCACCCGGGCCGTGGAACCGGTCGGGGCGAAGTGCGCGTCCCGGATGCGCACGTCTCCGCGCTCGGTGCCCACCGACCAGACCGGCACCTCGAGCTGCCGGGCGACGCGCTGGGCTCCCGGATCATCCGCCGACACGATTACCCGCCGTGCCGTCCGGGCAAAATCCACGAAGGCCGCTTCCAGCGCCTCGACGGTTCCGTAACACTCGAGGTGGTCGGGCTCGACGTTGTTGACCACCGCCACCGTCGGCTGCAAGGACAAAAACGCGCGGTCGTACTCGTCCGCCTCGACCACGAACAGGTCCGCGCCTCCCTGCCGCGCATTGCCACCCCATCCTGCGACGCGGCCGCCGACGAGTCCCGTAGGATTTCGTCCGGCGGCCGCCAAGCCCTCCGTCACCATGACTGTCGTGGTGGTCTTCCCGTGCGTTCCGGCAATCGCCACGACCGTCCCTCCGGCGACGGCTTCTCCCAGGGCATCAGCCCTCCGGATGACCGGGATGCCCAGCGCCCGCGCCCGCTCTACTTCCGGATGGTCCCGCGGAATGGCCGCCGTGACCACCATCGCCCGGGCTCCGTCCACGTGGGCCGGATTGTGCCCCTGAGCGACCGGAACCCCCAACGCGACAAGATCTTGGGCCCCACCCGGATCCTGGTCGCAACCGGTGATCAGAACCCCCCGCCGCTTCGCGATTAGCGCCAAAGCGCTCATCCCGGCGCCGGCGATACCCATAAAGTGGACTGGGCGGGGGTCCCCGGGTGCAAACAAGGTCATCTGTAGTGGGCTAATATAGGGACTCTACTACACTTGCGAAAGAGTACGCCCCCCTACGAGACGAGTGTCAATAATTTCGACACCACGTCTCGGGACGCATTGGGGTGTCCCCGACTGAGTGCGACCCGCGCGAGCGACTGCCGCCGACTCGCGTCGGAAAAAAGATCGCCGACAGTTTGCGCGAGCGTGTGCGGTGTGAGTCCCGACTCTTCGAGCAGCACCGCGGCACCCGCGCCCGCCATCGCGCGCGCGTTCTCGAGCTGATGGTTCGCGGCCGCCGTCGGCAGCGGAATCAAGATGCTCGCCTTCCCCCACGCACAGAGCTCGGCGATGGTCAGCGCCCCTGCCCGGCTCACCACCAGGTCGGCGGCCCGGTAGATGGGCGCCATGGGATCCAGGAATCCCTGCACCAGCACCTGGCCCGATCGGGCGTAGCCGGAGAGCTCGGCATAGTTGGCGACGCCCGTGCCCCAGATCACGTTCAGGTCCCCCAGATGGCCGTGCTCCAGCAGGCCCGCCACGGCGTAGTTGATCGCGCGCGCGCCCTGCCCGCCGCCGAAGACCAGGAGCGTGGGGCGCGCGGGGTCGAGCCCCAGCTCCTTCACCGCTTCGAGCCGGTCTCCAGGTTCAGGCCGGCGAATGGGATTGCCGAAGGTGTACACCTCGGTCCGGTCCCCGGGTTTGATCCGCGCCCGCGCCTCCGGAAACCCCAGATGCACCTGCCGGGCGCGACCCGACAGCCAGCGGGTGGCGATGCCAGGAAAGGCGTCCGCGTCCTGAATCGCGGTGGGAATGTCCGACCGCTGAGCATGGTAGACCACGGGTCCCGAGGCATAGCCCCCGGTTCCGACCACCAGTACAGGCTGCGTCTCTTCGAGCAGGTTTCCGATCCCCCGCCAGAGCTGAACCGCCAGCACCGGCCAGCGGATGTTCTTCCACCAGGCGTGCCGGTAAATGGGCTCGAGCGGCAGCAGCGTAAAGGGATACGGATGCCGGGGCAGGATCTGCGACTCGATGCCCCGTTCGGCACCCACCAGGTGAATCTCGATGTCCGGGCGCATCTGGTGCAGGGTGTCGGCCAGCGCCAAGGCCGGCGTGAGATGCCCGCCGGTGCCCCCTCCCGCGATGAGCACCTTCACTTTGCGGCCGCCGTCGCGCGGCGGCGGCCCGCGGTCTTCCGCGGAGCTCCCCCACCCTGCCCGTGGCCGATGCTCACCAGGACCCCCACGGCCGCCAGCGACACGAAGAGACTGGTCCGCCCGTACGAGATCAGCGGAAGCGTGATGCCGGTGGCCGGCACGACCGCCAGTGTCACCGCGATGTGCAGTACCGCCGTCACGCCGATCAGGGCGGTGAGTCCGGCGGCCAGCAGCTGGCCGAAGGCGTCGGGTGCCCGCCGGGCGATCCGAAAGCCCAGCCAGCAGATCCCGGCGAAGCACAGACTGATCACCAGCACACCGAGAAATCCCCACTCTTCGGCGATGGTCGAGAAGATGAAATCCGAGTAGGCGTACGGCAGGTACCCAAGCTTCTGTTGCCCCTGCCCGAATCCCACGCCAATCAGTTGTCCCGCCCCGATCCCCACCAGCGACTGATGGACTTGCGACTGCACCTCCGTCGGCGCGCTGCCGGCGCTCAGGAACGTCACCACCCGGGCGAGCCGATACTGGGCGCTCGCCACCGCGCCGAACAGGATGGGGGTCGCCACGACGCCGAGGAGCAGACAGTGGCCGATGCGGGCGCCCGCGGCGAACAGCACCGTGCCCGCCAGCATGGTGAGCAGCAGCGCCATCGAGAGGTTGGGCTCGAGAAAGACGAGCCCAATGAGCGGGACCAGGACCACCAGGAACGGGAGGAGGCCGAACTTGAAAGTCCGGATCTGATCGCCCTTCTTGGCAGCCAGCATCGCGGTCCAGCATACGACGCAAAACTTGGCGAGCTCCGACGGCTGGATCATGGTGAAGCCCAGGTTCACCCACCGGCGGGCACCATTCAGGGTCGGTGCGATGCCGCGCGTGAACGGAAGCAACGGCAGGATGAGGAGCACCGCAGTGACGGCCAGTAGCGGCCAGGCCCACCGCTGCCAGACGTGATAGTCGGTTCGGGCCAGAATGGTGGCGCCGATGCCTCCGATGGCCGCGCCGATCGCCTGTTTCATGAAGAAGCCCGCCCCCACCACTCCGCCTTCGGTGGTCACCAGGCTCGAGGCGCCGTAAACCGACACCAGTCCGACCACGATGAGGACGGCGGCCAGAATGCCCAGGAGCCGGGTCTCCCACTGGACGTCCCTCACAGACGCTCCGCGAACTGCCGGAACGTGGCGCCGCGTTCCTCATAGTTCTTGAACTGGTCGTAGCTCGAGCACGCCGGGGAGAGCAGCACGGCATCACCGGGCCGGGCCGCCACCCGCGCCCGCTCCAGGACGTCCGCGAACGTCGTCCCGCGGGCGATCGGCACCTGACCGTCCAGATCCGCGGCGACGAGGGGTCCGGCCTCTCCGTACGCGACGACCAGGCGGCAGCGCTCCTTCAGGAGCGGACCGAGGCGCGTGTACGGCTCTCCCTTGTGACGGCCACCCAGGAGGAGGACGAACGAGCGAGTCATCGCCTCCACGGCCACCACCGTGGACGCGATGTTGGTGGCCTTGGAGTCGTTGATCCACAGCACGCCGCCAACTTCGCGAACCGGCTCGAGGCGGTGCGGCAGCGCCCGGAAGGTGGTGAGCCCCCGGGCGATTGCGTCCGTCGCGAGCCCGGCGGAGCGCGCCGCCAGCGCCGCCGCCAGCGCGTTGGCGACGTTATGGGCGCCGAGGAGTGCCAGCCGGTCGCGGGGCAGGAGCACCTCGTTCTGGAGCATCAGGGCTCCGGCCGCTCGGTCGTACCACCCGTCGGCTTTCCCTTCGAGCGAGAACTGGAGCTTTTTCCCGCTCACACCGGCCACCATGTCGAGCACGGCCCGATCGTCCCCGTTCACCACCCAGACGCTGTCGGGCCTCGCGTTCCGGAAGAGAAGGGCTTTGTCCGCGTAGTAATCGGCGACGGAGGCGTACCGGTCGAGGTGGTCGGGCGCCAGGTTGGTCAGGATTCCGATGTCGGGGGCCAGATGGGGAGAGTCGTGGAGCTGGAACGACGATACCTCGACGGCCAGGATGCCCGGCGGATTGGACGACAGCGCCAGGTCCGACACCGGTCGCCCGATGTTGCCGACCGCCTCGGCGGGAAGGCCCGCCGACCGCAGGAGATGGGCGATCAGCGCGGTCGTGGTGGTCTTGCCGTTCGTCCCGGTGATCGCGATGACCCGGGTGCCCGCGAGCGCCCGGCACCCGAGGTCGAGCTCGGAGACGATGGGAATGCCGCCCTGCCGGGCCGCGACCAGCGGCGGCGCGTCCGGCGGCACCCCGGGAGACACCACCACGCCGGACGCATGCGCGATCCGCGTGAGGTTGTGATGCCCGATTTCCACCTCGACGCCCGCGAGCCCCCCGAGCGCCTCGAGGGCGTCGGCGGCGTAGGGGTGGTTCGAGCCATCCGAGGCGTAGACGCGAACGTGCTCCCGCGCGAGCAGCCGCGTGGCCGCCACGCCGCTCTTCCCCAGCCCGATCACCGCGACGGTGCCGGTCCGCCAGGAATCGGGGAGCTTCATCGCACCTTGAGCGTGGCCAGCGCGATGGCCGCGCTCAGCACGCCCAGGATGTAGAACCGCATCACCACCAACGGCTCGGCCCACCCCAGCTTCTCGAAATGATGATGGAGCGGAGCCATCCGGAAGACCCGATGCGCGTCCGCATATTCCTTGCCGTGCCGGTTCCGGTTCCACCGGTAGACGTTCACCTGGATCATTACTGACAGCGTCTCCGCCACGAACACGGCGCCCGCGATGAGCAGCAGGAACTCGGCCTTCAGCATGATCGCGATGGCACCCAGCGCGCCGCCGATCGCGAGCGACCCGGTGTCTCCCATGAAGACCTTGGCCGGGTGGGCGTTGTACCAGAGGAATCCGAGGCTGGCCCCCAGGAGCGCCGCGCAGTAGACCGCGAGCTCCCCCGCCCCGGGGGAGTACAGCACACCGAGATA
>DATMOQ010000037.1:0-4111 GCA_035568195.1 Gemmatimonadales bacterium | reverse complement strand
TGCCGTGATCGACGGCGTTCCGCATCATGTGCGTCAGTGGATCCCGCAGATGCTCGGAGATGGACGTGTCAACTTCGACCTCTTCCCCGTGCAGCTCGACCTCGACGTCCTTCCCCTGGCGCCGGGCGACGTCGCGCACCGTGCGGTGATGCTGCCGGAGGCTCGGGCCAAGCGGGACCATCCGCAGCTTCATCACCTCTTCCTGCAGCGACGCGTGCAGCTGCTCGAGTCGGTCCAGCGTGTCCGCCAGCGCGCCATCGGCCGTGTCGGCCATGCCGGCCAGCTGCGTGAGCCGTCCCCGGGCGATCGTGATCTCGGCGGTCAGGTCCAGGAGCACGTCCAGCCGACCGATGCTCACGCGGAGCGTCGAGTCCTTATGACCGGCCTTCTTGTCGGTTTCCAGTGCGGTACGGGCTCCCGGGGTCGAGCCGGCGGTGCGCAGGAGACCGCGGAGCTCATCCACCGCCTGGAGGAATCGGGTGATCAGGTCGCCGCTGAACGCCAGCGTGCCCTCGCGCAGCCGCTCGAGCTGATCTTCGAGCGTGTGCGCGGCGGCGGCCACGGCATCGTATCCGATGGTGGCGCTGTTGCCCTTGAGCGTGTGGGCCGCGCGGAGCACCGACCGGATCAGCTCGGAGTCCGGGTGGCCGCCCCGTTCGAGTGTGAGCAGGGCCTGCTCCATCGTCGCAAGATTTTCCGTCGACTCGACGCGGAACACTTCCACCAGGTGCTGCAGCTCGATATCCATGGCGGGCCTAGAGGGACCGGACGACGAGGTCGCCCGTGTGCGGGTAGAAGGTCACGTGCCGCGCCTTGCGTCCGCCGGTTTCCGCCATCAGCACCGGGAGCTTCAGATCGTGGAGCGCCTCGAACGCCATCGAGGCGTTCTGGTTGCCCAGGTGCGTGAGCTTGTCCCGGAACACGTCGAGCACGCAGGCGCCGCCGACGACCTTGGCGACGAGGTGCGCGCGGCGCGCGCCCAGCCGCTCGACCGCGTCGAGTAGCTGCGGCAGGGCCTGATCGCCGAAACGTGCCGACTGCTCCCCATGAGGAGCGCGCGGCAGGAGGAAGTGATTGATGCCGCCCACGCCGGCCGTCGGGTCATGCAGCGACACCGCGATGCAGGATCCGAGGATGGTCGTGATCCGGCAGGGGGCGGCGGAGGCCGCCAGCTTGCCGGGATGCACGAATACGCGAACGTCGTCGAGGGGCAGCGCGGGCGCGGCGGCCATCACGCGGCTCCCGGAGTGGCGTCGAGCCAGCTTTCGACCTTGGCCAGAAGCTCGAGCTGATCCACCGGCTTCGAGATGTAGTCGGTGCAGCCGTTCGAGTAGCCGGTTTCCACGTCCATCTCCTCGTCCCGCGTGGTGACCATGATCACCGGGGTCTGCCGGGTCTCGGGCCGCTTGCGCAGCTCGCGGCAGGCGGCGAACCCGTCGACGCCGGGCATCACCACGTCGAGGAGGATGAGGTCGGGACGGTTGGCCACGGCGCTCCGGAGACCGGACTCACCGTCGATGGCGACGTCGATCTCATACCGGGAGCCGAGCATCAGCTCGAGCCAGAGCCGGTGCGTGGACGAGTCGTCCACGATCAAGATCCGGGCCTTCTTGCCGTTGTGGGGCGCCTCTGGCGCCTTGATGGTGGTCAACGTATGGTCCCTTCGCGAGCGCGCTCGCTCTGCCGCCGTCAGGATTCTGGAGGGGAATCCACGGCTGGTGCCCAGCCGTGCCCCCTGTACGGCGGACAGTGTAGCGGCTCAGGGGACGGGAACTCCAATGCCCGTTCGCTGGGGATGTCATAGCGCGGACGCATACCGGGAGCCGACGTGGAATTCCGTCACTTGCGGTACTTCGCAGCGGTGGCCGAGGCCCGGAACCTCACCGGCGCGGCCAAGAACGCACACGTGGCGCAACCCGCGCTGTCCCGGGCCATGCAGGACCTCGAAAAAGAGCTGGGAGTCAAGCTGTTCGAGCGGCACGCTCGCGGCGTCTCCCTGACCCTGGCCGGTGAGGCATTCGCCCAGGGCGCCGCGCGGATCCTCGTGGAAGTGGCGACGGCGTTCGATCGCGCCGACGCCGTGGCCGGCGGTCGCCGCGGGCGGCTCGTGATGGGTGCCATGCTCAGTGCCATCGCCACCGGCATCCCGACACAGGTGGAGGACCTCCTCCGCCGCGAACACCCCGAAGTGACGCTGGTCCTGAAGGACTCGGACCCGCCCGACATCACGGAAGGCGTTCTAGACGGCACCTTCGACCTGACGCTGGCGGTCGAGAGCGGCGCCCTGCCGACTCCGCTCGTCAGCGAGCCCCTGTGGGCCGATCCGGTCGATCAGGTGCTGGTGCCGGCCCGCCATCCCCTGGCCCGGCGCGACGTGCTGACCATCCCCGATCTCGCGAGTCTCCCGTTCGTCCTTCCTCAGCGCACCATGGCGCCCGGCTGGTGGCAGACCCTCCTCGCGGACGTCCGGGAGCTGGGGTTGCGTTCCCCCCTGCTGGTGATCGACGGTGGACTGCGGGACACGCACTTCGCCGTCGCCGCCGGGCGCGGCTGGGCGGCCATCTCGCGCGCGCGGGCCCACGGAGCGCTGCCGCAGGGCACCGTCGCCGTGCCGGTGAAGGGTCTCGAGACCGTCCTCATCAGCTGCGTCATCTGGCGTCGCGGCGACCGGCGGCCCGTATTGCGCACCGCCATCGACGCCGTCATCGCGACGGCGCGCGCCCTCCCCGACACTCGCGTGCGCGCCGAGCCGACCCTGCCGCAGGCGATCCTGCCGAAGGCACGGCGGCGCCGGCCCGGCGGGACCCTGCCCCCGGCCATCGAGGTCCGGCATCTCCGCGCGCTGCTTGCCGTCGCCGCCACCCAGACCATCGGACGCGCCGCCGAGCGCCTCGGAATCACGCAGCCGGCGCTGTCGCGCCAGCTAGGGGAGCTGGAGCACGCCTCCGGCCTGCACCTGCTGGAGCGCTCGGCGCGCGGCGTCCAGCTCACGGCGGCGGGAACCGCGCTGGCGGGAGATTGCCCCGCTCTCCTGCTCGAGCTCGAACGGATTCTGCTGGAGACCACGCGCGCGCGACGCGGCATGGAGGGGCGGTGTGTGATCGCCGCAGTGCCGACAGCGACGACGGGAGAGATTCTGTCGCGACTGGTCGCCGCGACCGCGGAGAAGCATCCCCACCTGCACCTGATGATCGAGGAGATGGCCACGCCGCTGCAGGTCGCCGCCATCCGCAGCGGGGAGATCGACCTCGGCCTCGCGCACAGCTATCCCGCGCTGGACCGGGCCAACAACCTGCGGCTCGAGCTGCTGCAGGACGACCGCGTCGACGCGGCGCTCGTGAGCGCCACCGGCCCGTTGGCCGGACGCAAACGGCTGGTCGCCACGGATCTCGCGGACGTGCCCTTCCTCTTTATGGAGCGGACGTTTCACGCCGCCTTCTACGACCGCATCATGTCCGCCCTTCGGGGGCTCGGCCTCGAGCCCCGGGTAGAAGGGACGTACGACGGTCTGCGGGCGGTCTGGTCGTTGGCGGCACAGGGGAAGGGCTGGTGCCTGGGATTCCGGTCCCAGTCTGCCCACCCGCCGTCAGGCACGGTGGCGTTGCCCATTGCCGGATTTGACGTTCCGTGGGGCATCACCCTGATTCGCCGGAGGACGGAGCCGGGTGCCGCCGTCCGGGCCGTGCTGGACGTGCTCAAGGAGCTCGGAAGGGGGAGCCCCAAGGCCCGCCGTCGCTCTCGACCTTAGGGACTCACGGCGGTGGGAGCGTGACTCGCGGGCCGGACCTGCAGGTCCTTCAGATGGTCGAGCGTGAACGCCGCGGGACCCGGCGTCCCGTCGGCATTCCAGAGATCAAACTCCGGGGCCCAGTACATCACGCCGAGGCCTCCCGGCGCCCGCTTCACGGTGTTGACCAGGTCCGCCATGAACTGCAGCCGCCCTTCCGGCGTGACCGGCCACAGCATGTCCGGGTTGTCCGGCGAGTGTGACGGCTCGTAGCCGGTCTCGGCCACGAGAAAATCCTTGTGGTACCGCCGGGCGCACTCGTTCATGTTCTTCCAGAGATCGTCCAGCGTCCCGTGCCTCCAGGGCGGGTAAAAGCTCTGCGCA
>DATMOQ010000036.1:0-2904 GCA_035568195.1 Gemmatimonadales bacterium | reverse complement strand
CGGGGCTGGCCAAGACCCTCGCGGTACGCACGGTGGCCGAATGTCTGCGCATCAGCTTTTCGCGCATTCAGTTCACGCCCGACTTGCTGCCGGCCGACGTGATCGGCACGATGATCTACGACCAGAAGTCGCAGGAGTTCTATCCCAAGAAGGGCCCCCTGTTCGCCAACCTGATTCTCGCGGACGAGATCAATCGCGCCCCGGCCAAGGTCCAATCGGCGCTCCTCGAGGCCATGCAGGAAAAGCAGGTGACCATCGGCGGCGAGACCTTCTACATGGGGGAGCCGTTTCTGGTGCTGGCCACTCAGAACCCCATCGAGCACGAAGGCACCTACGCCCTGCCCGAGGCGCAGCTCGACCGGTTCATGCTCAAGGTCCGCGTGGGGTACCCGACGCGCGACGCGGAAAAGGAAATCGTGGGGCGGATGGCCTCGGGCCGTCCCATCGAGGTGGAGCGGATCGCGGCCGGTGAGGACGTGCTGGCCGCGCGCAGCGCCATCGCCGAGCTGTACATGGACCAGAAGGTGGTGGACTACATCGTGGACGTGGTGCGGGGGACGCGCGAACCGCAGGCCGTGGGACTCCCGGAGCTCAAGCCGTTGATCGCGTTCGGCGCGAGCCCGCGCGCCTCCATCTATCTGGCGCAGGCGGCCCGTGCCCACGCCTATCTCCGCGGACGCTCGTACGTCGTGCCCGAGGACGTGAAGGCGATGGCGTACGACGTGCTCCGGCACCGGGTGCTCCTCACGTTCGAGGCCGAGGCCGAAGACCTGGATTCGGACCGGGTCGTGGGCCGTATCCTGGAGGCGGTCGGGGTGCCGTGAGCCCGGAAGTCCTGAAGCAAGTGAAGGGGATCGAGCTCCGGACCCGATCCCTGGTGAACACCCTCTTCACCGGCGAGTACCGGTCGGTGTTCCGGGGGCAGGGGATCGAGTTCGCCGAGGTGCGCGCCTACGAGCACGGTGACGACTTCCGGGCCATCGATTGGAACGTCTCGGCCCGCATGGGCACTCCCTTCGTCAAAACGTTCGTCGAGGAGCGGGAGCTCACGCTCCTGCTCGTGGTGGATCACTCCGGGTCATTGCATTTCGGCCGCCCGGCGTCGAAGGCCGGCATGGCGGTGGAAATCGGCGCGGTGCTCGCGCTGGCCGCGGCCCGGCACTCGGATCGGGTGGGTGCGCTGCTCTTCTCCGACCGGGTGGAGCACGTGATCCGCCCCGCCAAGGGCCGCGGCCACGCCCTCCGCGTGATCCGCGACTTGCTCGCGTTCGCCCCCCGCGGGCGCGGCACCAACTTGGCTGAGGCGCTGCGCTACTCCATGAAGCTCCTACGCCACCGCGCCGTGGTGGTGGTCATTTCGGATTTTCGCGCCGAGGGATGGGACGAGCCTCTCGCCCGCCTGGCCAGCCGGCACGACGTCGTAGCGATCACCATCGACGATCCCCGCGAGACCAACCTGCCCGATGCGGGCTGGGTGGAGCTTGAAGATGCGGAGACCGGACGGCGGGTGCTGGTCGACACGGGCCACGAGGACACCCGGGGCCAGGTTCGCCAGGCCGCGGAGCGGGCGCTCCAGGAGCGCCAGAAGAAACTCATCCGCGCTGGAGTGGACCGGGTTTCATTGCACACCCACATCCCCTACGCCCTCCCGTTGCGCCGCGCGTTCGCCGAGCGGGCCCGCCGCCTGAAGCGCTGACATGATCCCGCCCGGAATGCTGGCGGCGCTCGTCTGGCGCCTTGCCACCCCGGGGGACAGTCAGTGGGTCGTGGCGCCCGCTGCCCCCACCGTCGGTGACACGATCTGGCTGGTGCGCGTCGTGACCCTGGCGCCGGAGTGGCGCTTGAAGCCCGGCCCGTTCGAGAATCAGGGCGACGTCGCGCCGCTGGGGGACCCGTGGCTCGCGCTCGGGATCGGCGGGGACACCGTCCGCTATCCGGTGGTGGCGTGGACCGCCGGGGCTCATCACTTCCGGCTTCCCACGCTCTGGCTGGTCGGCGCCGGTGGCCGGAGTGACTCGCTGCCGGGCGGCGCGGCCGACGTCACGGTGCGGAGCGTCCTGCCAGCCGACGGCACCCGGCCCTCCCCCAAGGCGCTGCTGCCGCCCCTCGATTCCGGTCCGGCATCGCCCTGGCCTCCGCTCATCGCGGCGATCCTCGGCATGGTGGGCCTGGTGGCCGGAATCCGTTTGCGCCGGCTGGGCCCCAGGCCGACCCAGGCTGCGGCCGACTTCGTGACCGCGGGGGGCGCGCCGGACGATCGCTGGCTGGCGGCGGGAGAGCCCAAGGCGGTGGCGGCCCGCGCGACGCGCGTCCTGCGGCAGGCGCTGGCCCGCGCGGTACCGGAGGCACAGGAGTTCGTCCCGGTCCGTGAGGCGCTCGAGGCCGCGGAGGGGCGCATGCCGGGGGCCACGTTCCGGCGGGTGCGGGAAGCCCTGCTGGCCCTCGAACAAGTCTCCTATGCCGTGGCCCATGGGACCGACGTGCAACGCGTCGCCAGCGAGGCGCGAGAGCTGGCGCGGGAGCTCTAGCAAATGACATTCGCCCGCCCTGCCGTCCTTCTCTTGTTGCTGGCCATTCCGGTCTGGTGGTGGCTCCGCCGGCGTCGCCTGCGCCGCGCCGGCGGCACCCGCCTGAGCGACGTCGGGCCCGTGGCCGGAGTGAGTGGACGGATCTGGCCCGCGCGACTCCCCTTGATCCTGCGCAGCCTCGGGGTCGCCGCGTGGGTGATCGCGGCGGCCGGACCGCGGGTGGGCATCGGCCGGTCCGAGGTCAAGAGCGAGGGGATCTCGATCGTCATCGCCGTGGACGTCTCGAGCAGCATGCTCTCCCAGGATTTTGCGCCCGCGGACCGGATCGACGTCGCCAAGCAGACCGCGATCGATTTCGTCCGGCATCGCCCTGACG
>DATMOQ010000035.1:0-5634 GCA_035568195.1 Gemmatimonadales bacterium | reverse complement strand
GGGGCTGCGACGCGTCCCGGAAAGTCCCGGATCCGTCGAACACGTAGGCAAAGGCGTGCCGGGCGGCCTCGACCGGGATGGTTTTTCTCTTCCCGGGTGGCACCCACACGTCGAGGTAGCGCGGATCGGCCGCGACCCCTTCGACGGGGCCCTTCTTTCCCCAGAAATCGCCGACCACCACGCGCACCACGGTGCCGTCGTCGTCGGTGACCTCGGGAATGTCCTTGGCGAGGACATCCTGGTACCGCGGATCCGTCATCTTGAGGCGCTTGGGCAGGTTGGCCCACAGCTGGAAGCCGTGCATCAGCCCCTTGGCGTCCCCCTTGGGCATCTCCTGGTGGAGAATGCCGGACCCGGCGGTCATCCATTGCACGTCCCCCGCCCCCAGGGAGCCGCGATTGCCAAGGGAGTCGCCGTGATCGACGGTGCCTTTCAGCACGTAGGTGATGGTTTCGATGCCGCGATGGGGGTGCCACGGGAAGCCCGCGAGATAGTCCGCCGGGCGGTCGTTACGAAAATCGTCGAACAGGAGAAATGGATCGAATTCGGTCGTATCCCCGAACCCGAACGCGCGCCGCAGCTTGACGCCGGCGCCTTCCATGGTGGGTTGGGATTCAATAATGCGTTCAACCGGACGAAGAGACACCTGAACCTCCGAATGGTAAGTCGACTGCTGTCGGTGGGAAACGCTGCACCGCCCGTGAAGGTTCCTCGAGGGCAGCTAGATTCCCGCGATGCGCCGAATCGCCCTGGCGACGTACGCCGCGTTCCCGGACCTCCCGCCCGACGATCAGATTTTCCAGCGCGCCCTCGAAGCGCGGGGGGTCGCGGCGCCTCCAGTGCTCTGGGACGCCCCGGTGGACTGGTCGGCGTTCGATGCCGTGGTGGTACGCTCCTGCTGGGACTACCACCTGCGCCACGCGGAGTTCCTCTCCTGGGTCGACCGGGTGGAGCGCTCGGGTGCGGTGCTCCACAACGCCCCTGCTCTCCTGCGCTGGAATTCCGACAAGCACTACCTCCGCGATCTCGAAACGGCCGGCGTGGACGTCGTCCACACGCGCTGGAGCGACGAGACGCCCGGGCTCACGCTCGCCGCCCTGCTGGCCGAGGAGGGGTGGGACGAAGTCGTGATCAAGCCCGTCGTCTCCGCGTCGGCCACGGACACCTGGCGGATCCCGCCCGGCCGGGCACCCGAATGGGAGGAGCGGTTTCGCGAGATGACCCGGCGGGGCGCGATCATGATTCAGCCGTTCGTGTCGGAGGTGTCCGCCGAGGGAGAGTGGTCCCTGGTGTTCATTGGTGGAGAGTTCAGCCACTCGATGCTGAAGCGTCCGGCGCCCGGTGATTTCCGCGTGCAAGCGGAGCTGGGAGGCTCTCAGCAGGCGATCACTGCGGATCCCGCGTTGGTGCGGGTCGCCCGGGAAGTCCTGTCCCGGGTCCCCGGCGCTCCCTCGTACGCGCGGATCGACGGGTGCGTGGTGAGCGGGCGCTTCCGGATCATGGAGGTCGAGCTCCTGGAGCCGACGCTCTACTTCACCGAAGGGCCGGCGGCCGCCGGGCGGCTCGCGGCGCTGGTGCTCGAGGGGCTGCGATAAGGACCCTCATCCGGTGGCTGCTCTTCCCGTTCGTCGTGCTGATCGCGCTGGCCCGATGGATCGGCGGGACGTTCCTGGTCGCCAGCCTGGCGCTCTTCCCCATCGCACTGGTCGCCGAGCTCGCGCTGCGGCGTCATCACCCCTGGAGAGTGCATCTCCTGATGGCCGCGGGTGTGGCGCTGGTCATCGGAGCCCTGGTGGCCGCCGCGGCGTGGCTGGGGCTCGCGATCCCCGGGCTTAGGCCCGGGGTCAGCGAACACCAGAAACCGTCCCAACGGGTTCACTGACCCCCGGCGTGAGCCGGGGGTTCGGGAAAAGGTCAGTGTCCCATCTCCCACTCGGATCGGAGCTGACCGGTTTGCTCCGATGCCCCCGCGATCGGTACGAGGCGCACCACCGGGTGCCGGAAACCGGTGATCGGCACTCGAGCGGTGAACTCCCCGCCCGCCCGTCGTACCACCACCCGCAAGGTGTCCCCCACCCGCAGCCGCATCAGCACCCGCCGGAACGCCTGCACCCCGTCCATCGCCGAATCACTCACCGACACGAGGGTGTCCCCCGAATGCAGACCGGCGCGACCCCACTGGCTGGCCGGGGTGTTCAGCAGGAGGAGCGGGCGCGCCGCGCCCTGGGGCTGGTACGACCAGACGCGCCCATCCGGAATCGGTCGGCCCCTGTCGTTTACCGCATCGACCCAATCGACTTGCGCGCGCAGTCCGATGAGCGACAGGTAGCGGTTGACGTCGACCTGCCTCGCGCCGCGGACGTATTGGTCAAAGAAGGGTCCCGCGTCGCAGCGGCACGCGCGCCCCACCAGGTCCTGCACGCTTCGCGTCGTGAACCCCGCCGAATCGCCCGCGAGCCCCCGCATCACGTCGTCGAGGGAGCGCTGCCCCGCCGAGCGCGACCGGATGAGCAAATCCAGCATGGTACCCAGGACCTCGCCCTGCAGGTGGGTGCTTCCCTGATAATCCCCCAGAAAGAGCGGGGTCGTGGCATATGACGCCTGGCTGACGCGCTCGGCCGAAAAGCGGGCGAACGCGGGATTCTCCAGGTAGCGGTTCAGGAGGCGTTCGAGATGGGACTCCCGGGTCGAATCGCGCAGCCGGAGTCCGGCGCGACGCGCCAGGAGGTCGGCGTAAAACATCGTGAACCCTTCGCTCACCCAGAGTCCGGTCGACAGGGGACGCGGCCGATAGGTCACGCCGCCGTAACCGGCGGGCCTGATCCGCATCAGGTTCCAGGCGTGGAAGTACTCGTGCGCGGTCTCCTCCAGCAGCGCGTCCGGATCCGCCGCCAGGTCGGTGCTGGGCGCGCCGATCGTCACCGCGTCCGGATGCTCGAGGGCCCCGTAGGCGCCATCCTGAAAGAGAAACGAGAACTGCGCGTAGGGCGGCCGACGGAAGAGTGCAACGGCTTGCTGTACCACCGCGGCGACGTGCGAGACAAACGTGAGCGTGTCGAAAGACTTCGCGTCGGGGCCGTCCCAGTACACCACGCGGTGCGGCGTGTCGTCCACGGTGAAGCGCCAGTCGTGGAAGCGCCCCATGAGCATGGGGCCGTCCATCAGGTCGCCCACGGTCGCGGCGTAGAACTGCGTCGAGTCCATGGTGGTCGCGAGGGACGTGGCCACGCGCCAGCCCTCGGGAATCGAAAGGCGCACGCGCGACGGCGCCCGCTCCGCCCCGACCACGTAGAGCAGCGCGTGGGGGCCGTCCACCAGACCGCCGGTCGGCGTGAGAAACGGTTTCCAGGCTCCCCGCTGACTGCCCCGCTCGGGGGGCAACCGGAGCCGGTAATGCACCGTCACGTCGGACGCGGCACCGGTCACCTGCCAGAGGCCCGAATCCGCAGGCGTGATGGTCGCCCCGTCGACCGTGACATTTTCGAAATACCGCCAATAGCGGTCGTCGTACTCCGGGTGGCGATACATCGCGAGCCCAAATGAGGGCGGCGCATGGCGGACGTGCACGGTGACGTCGAACCCGGTGAGGTCCGCGGGGTCGACGCGAATGGTGTAGGTGACGTCGGGTGGAGCGGCCACCAGGAAGGCGAGCAGCCAGAACATGGAGTTGCCTCTCGTGAGTTGCCGGTAAGACGCCGGTTGCGCCCCCACCGTTTGAATGAGAACCTTACGAAATGCTCGATCAGATCCAGCGGCTCATCCAGCACCTGGCCTGGGCCGACGAACGGGCGCTCACCGCGCTCCGGGAGTCGGACGCCAGACCTCCCAAGGCCCACGAACTCTATTGCCACGTGCTGGGCGCCGAGCATCTGTGGCTGGCGCGGCTGCGGGAGACGAAGGCGGAGGTGAAGGTTTGGCCCAACCTCACGCTCGAGCAGTGCGGCACCCTGGCCCGGGACAACCAGGCGGGGTTCGGGCGCTTTCTGGCCCGGCTCGATGTTTCCGGGCTGAGCCGGGAGGTGAGCTACGTGAACAGCGCGGGGGACACGTTCCATTCCCGCATCGATGACATCCTGATGCACGTGGCACTGCACGGCGCCTATCACCGCGGGCAGGTGGCGCTGCTGATCCGCGAGGCCGGGTTCGTCCCGCTCCCTACCGACTACATCGCGTTCGTTCGCGGAGCACCGGCGGCGACGCGGCAGCCCTGACCCATGTCGGCGTGGAGTGGTGTGTCTGCACGGTTATTCAGCGTGGTGTGAGCGGCCCTGCCTTATCCGGCCCCGGGCTTGCCCTGAAGGACAGGCGCCCCGGGGTCATGAACACCTGACCGCATCCGTTGCCGTACATGACCCCGGACGCAAGTCCGGGGGTTGGCGGGAGTCGTGACCCCCGCCCCGGATGACTTGTAGCTAGTGCCCGTTCGGCGGCACGTACCCGATCTCTTCCACCCCCGCCCCCTTCGCAACGTCCACCGCCGCCATCACACCCGCGTAGTTCCAGCCATCACCGACCCGAACGTACAGGAGCTTGTCGGGACGCGGCCGGAAGATCTCTCCAATCCGGGTCGCCAAGCTGTGAGGTGAGACCGGCTCGCCGTTGATCGCGTAGCCGCCGCCCGGCTTCAAGTCGAGCACGATCGCCAGGCCTTGGGCGGCGCGCGCCCGTTGAGGTGGCGGGATCTGCACGTCGTGCACGAATCGAATCTGAATCAGCAAGATGAACATCACGATCAGTGTTAGCAGGACATCGATGAACGGCGTGACATTGATCCCGGACTCGTGCCCCTGCCCCAGCATCCGCATCGGGTCTCCTGGTTGGTCTTGAGATCAACCTGGGACGCGCGCATGGCGGGGACTTGTGGGAGAGATTGCGGTTGGGTTACGACGAGGTGAGAAGGTCCATTGACCCCGGGGCACCGCCCCGGGGTCAGCCGCTCTGAACTGCATTGACGCCCCTAGGAGCGGCTGACCCCGGGCCGACGGCCCGGGGGAAACACCAGGGCGGGGACCCCGACCCCCTGGACTCGGACCCTACTCTCTGGTGGGCCCCTACTCTCGATTCGCCGGCAGCTGGTCCGCGAACCGCCACGCCGGTACGAAGTCCCGCGACAGCGGCCGGTGCTCGAGCTCGGCCCGCACCATCTCCAGCGGAATCGGGCCCTGGTGCAGAATGGCATCGTGGAACTGGCGGTTGGTCATTTTGCCCGCGTCCACCAGCTCGTGGTGCAGCGCGCGGAACTGCAATCCACCGATCATGTAGGCCACCTGATAGAGGGGTGAGTAGTCCCCATTGAACGACCGCCGCACCTCGGCCGTGGCGTTCGCGCGCTCGTGACCCACGCTGTCGACCAGGAAGTCGATGGCCTGCTGCGGCGTCCAGTTCCCGAGGTGGAAGTTGAGGGAGAAAATGATCCGGGCCGCACGGTGCATCCGCCAGAAGAGCGCGCCCACCCGATCCTCGGGCGTGTGCGTGAAGTCCAGGTCCCAGAGCAGCGTCTCCCAGTAGAACGAATTTCCCTCGATGTAAAACGGCGTGAAGAAGATCTGCCGCTGCGCGTTGTACCGGTCGTTCATGAAGCCCTGCAGCTCGTGCCCCGGGATCAGCTCGTGGAAGACGGTGGCGCGGGCGAAG
>DATMOQ010000034.1:0-3319 GCA_035568195.1 Gemmatimonadales bacterium | reverse complement strand
CACATCGGCGATGCCGTCATGAGTCAGTCGTGGGTCATGGCCCTCCGTGACCTGTTCCCGTCCGCCGAGATCGACTACGTGGTCAACCGTTCGGTGGCCCCCCTCATCGAGGGACACCCGGATGCCACCCGGATCATTCCCCTCCTCTCCGGAGCGACGTTCCCCACGGCGGCGGACCTCGAGGGTTTGCGGGCGCTGATCACCGAGGGACGCTACGACCTCTGCCTGTGCTCGTGCACATTTCTCGAACCCGGCGACATCGCTCCTCCCACGCAGCCGTTTCTGCATTTCGCGACCCATGCGGCGGCGATTCTGCGCAATGAAAGCGACTTGACGGAGATCAATCACTTCAGCTATCAGGGCTACCGCTTTGTGCGGGACCTGCTGTCGGCCGTCGCCGACCCTGTGCGCGAGGACCGCTTTCCGGGCGTCCGGACGACGTACGCTGATGCGGTGATCGAAGAGAGCGGGCGCTTCGTCGCCGAATCCGGCCTCGCAGGCGATGCTCCCCTCGTGATAGTCAATCCCGACGCCGCGTCGAAGTACACCATGCTGCCCTTCGAACGACAGGCGGTGTTGCTGCGGACGCTCGCTGAGGGGGTGCCGCGCGACACCCTCATTCTGTTGGGGGCAGGCCACACGGCGGCCGGAATCGGCGAGCGGCTCGTAGCCTCCCTCCCTGCGGCCTCGCGCGCCCGAGCCCGGATCATCCCGCCCAGCCTGCCACTCGCCGTCTACTCGGCGCTCATCGATCGTGCCGACGTGTTCATCAGCGGAGACACCGGCCCCCTGCATCTCGCGGCAGCGCGCCGCTACTCGCGTTCCGGGAGGCACTCCTTCCGGAACCGGACGGCGGTACTGTCGGTGTTCGGCGCGACGCCGCCCCGCATGTCCGGATACGACTCCGCCAAGCCGGGGTATCTGCCGGCCAATCAGGACGCCCCGTCGTGGTGCTTCCAGGCCGGCAGCCCCTGTCGCAACATCACGTGCCTCAACAAGCTCTTCAAGACATGCGGTACGGTGCGCTGTTTCGAGGAAGTAGATACGGCGGGAGTTGCCGCCGTCGTCCTTCGGCACCTTCACCAGATTCAGGGGGATGCACACGGCTGAGGGTTCTGGGGATTTGTCGCATTTCCGCCCTCCTCATGCCGCAGGACCGCCCTAAGTCATATTAGTCCAAGTGTAGCCGGAGATCGTTCGAACGCGAGCTCTTCCACAGCGGAGTCTATGCCCGACAGTCGCGAGGTTCTTCGAGAGGCGAGTGTTGCCCTCCAAAATCGGACCGTCACATTGTGGCAGGTGTCGTCCGGCGGGGCCGTTCGTCCTGTCCTCATGAACCCGGCAGGCGCCCCCGCGGAAGAAACGGAGCTCGACCTCGACGCGACCCTGCATCGGTGGGGCGCCCCGGTGATCGAGGGCAGCCGGTGGGTGGGGTGCCGGATCGGCAGCGATGCACGCTGGTGCGTCGCGCCCGTGCGGACCCGGCCGGCCGCCCCGCCTCCCGCCGGCGTGGAGCGCCGCAGTCGGGAGCGCATGACCTTGGAGCTGACGGGGCTGTGCCTCGGCCTGATCGAGCGGCCGTCACCCGAAAGCCCCAGGCCGCGGGCATCGAGTACTGATGCCGCGCTGGAGTGGGTCCGCCAGCCCAGCGTCATCGCCCACGAAGTCGCCAACCCGTTGACCGCGGCGCAGGCTTACCTCGACCTCTGCCTCAAGCGCATCGACGCCGCTCCGGAGGTGCCGGCGACTCTCAAGGCGGAGGTGATAGAGGACTTGACGGGCGTCAGCGAGGGGATCGAGCAGGCGGTCGAGTTCCTGCGCGCCATCCAGGACCGCTCGCGCGGGACGCTCGCCCGGTCCGAGCGATTCGATGCGCTCCAGGTCGTGCGTTCGTGTTTGGCCCTCGAGCGCCCGCTGGCGCGTCGCCAGGGCGTCCCCCTGGTCGGCCTCATCGCGGGGGCTCCGGTCTACCTCCAGGGAGATCCCAACGCGCTCTATCGGATCCTTACGAATCTCATCCGCAACGCCGTGTCCGCGTCCCAAAATCGGCTGAAGCCCGTGGAGGTCACGTTAGAGGTGGTTGCAGAGGGGGCCCAACTCAAGGTGGAGGACCATGGAGTGGGGATCCCCCGCGAGCATCTGGATCGCATCTTCGACCCCGGGTTCACGACGCGGCCACTTGGGGCGGGATCGGGCACCGGGTTGTCGGTGGTCCGCCAGCTCACCGAAGAGATGTTCGGCGGACGCATCGATGTGTCTTCCGAGGTGGGGGAGGGCAGCGCATTCACCGTCGTGGTGCCGATCCCACCCCAGCGGACCGGTCGCGAGTAGCCAGCTTCGGCCGCGTTCGCACCATCCCTCAAGCGTCGGCTCTACCTCACGATCAACAGGACGAGGATGACCACGACGAGCACCAGCACGAGCGTGGAGATCCGCAGGGTGTGGCTGTCACCTGACGCCGGCATCGCGGCACTGCGATCGCCCATCCTCGGCTCCGTCCGCCGCCATTCGGGGCTGAGACGGGGCCCCGGGAGAGAAGCGGCGGCCGCTGTCGCCGGCGGCGCGCTCGGCCGGGTGAGCACGACGCTATCCGAGCTCTGCTGGGCGCCGAGCGGCCGTGCGGCTACGAAACACCACATCGCCATCAACGTCACGACGCCGTAATAGGCAGTCTTTCGCCAACCAGTCATGGGACCTCCTGAGAGGGGAGACGCATTGAACGTCCGCAAGTTGCCCGGCGGCGGTCTCTGCGGCCATCGCTCAGGGGGATGAATGACGAGGTAGATACGTTTGGGGGAGGGCACGGCTGCGCCCTGCGGCTGGACCGGAGTGTGCAAGACGGTCATATTCTCCCGATGCCCGCAAAGCTTCCCGCGGTCGCAGCCCCACCCGCGATCTCCATTGCCCTTATGGAGGACAATCGATTGGTGCGGGAGGGAGTGTCCGCCCTCCTCAATCAGGTGCCAGGCTTCAAGGTGGTTGCCGCGGCCTCCAGCGGCGACACATCGCGGCTGAAACGCGTCAGCCCGAACGTGGTCCTCCTCGATCTGGGATTGCGTAACGGCGACAGCTTGCGGGTGGCGGAAAAGGTCAAGAAGGAGTTCCCGGAGTCCAAGGTCATCGTGATGGACCTGCTCCCGGTGCATGAGGACATCGTGGATTTCGTCAATGCGGGGGTGTCGGGCTTCATTATGAAGGATGCCACCCTCGACGATCTCGTGAACACGATCCGTCTCGTGGCGAAGGGGGCGCAGGTGCTCCCGCCCGAGATGACCCGCTCGCTCTTCTCTGAAATCGCGCGGAACGCGGTGGCCAAGGG
>DATMOQ010000033.1:0-4886 GCA_035568195.1 Gemmatimonadales bacterium | reverse complement strand
CTCCGGCCCCGCTATATCCTCTATGATGAGCCCACCACTGGGCTCGATCCGGTGACTTCGGCGGTGATCGACCAGCTGATGGTGCGGACCCGCGAGCACCTGGGCGTCACCGGCATCGTGGTGACCCACGACATGCGCAGTGCCTACACGGTGGGGGACCGGATCGCGATGTTGTATGAAGGAAGGATCCGGCAGGTGGGGACGGTCGCGGAGATCCAGGCCACGGAGGACAGGCTGGTGCGTCAGTTCATCGAGGGGATTCCCTCCTGAAGCGCGAGAACGAATTCGCCGTCGGCCTGGCGGTCATCGCCGCGCTCACCCTGGTGGTGGGCGGAGCGCTCTGGCTCTCGGGCGCCCATCTGGGATCGACCGAGGCCGTCTATACGGCCCGCTTCCGCACAGTCGGGGGACTGGGTGTCGGCAATCCGGTGGTGCTCCGGGGCGTCCGGATCGGCCGCGTGGAATCGATTCGCCTCGCGTCCGGCAACTGGGTGGAAGCGGACTTGAAGGTCTATACCGGCGTCTCGCTTCCGCCGCGCCCCGCCGCCATCGCGGCCTCCGCGTCGCTCTTCGGAGAATGGGCCGTCACCCTCACGTCGCAGGATCAGCTTCCCGACGACCCCAATGTCCGGGCGGCGATCACCGAGGCGGCGGCCGGTGGCGGCGCCAAGTGGCCGGGCGCGACCCTCCCCGATATCGGCCAGCTCACCGCCCAGGCGTCGCGCATCGCGACCGACATCGGCACCGTCGCGAACCGGATCCAGACCGCGTTCGACACCACCGCCGTGAACGAGCTGCGCCGGTCCATTCACGACTTCGGCCAGATCGCCGATCGCCTGGTGAAGGTCACCGACGAGCAGGCCACGGTGGTCGGCAACGTGGGGCGGAATCTCCAGAATGGATCGCAGGCCCTGTCCGATGCGGCCACGCGACTCCAGGCCACCCTCGGCCGCGTCGACAGCGCCACCAGCGCCGGGCAGGTATCGTCCATCCTGAACAACACCGCCGCCGCCAGCCAGGACATCCGCACCACCTCGGCCGACCTGCGGGACCTGGCCGATGCGGCGCACAAGAACCAGGAGAGCCTGGTGCGGGTACTGGTGAACGCGGACACCGTGATGTCCCGGATCGCCAACAAGACCGGCACCCTGGGACTCCTGGTGGCCGATTCGTCGCTCTATAAGGAAACGACGTTCACCATGATCCAGCTCCGCCAGCTCCTGGCCGACATCCAGGCCAATCCGCGTAAGTACTTCACGTTCAGCGTCTTTTAGGGTGGTGATGGCGAAGTCCCAAAAGAAAGCCCAGCGGGAGACTAGCGCGGGTGGCGTCGTGTTTCGCCGGGAGAACGAGGGCGGGGTCACCCGGTACCTCCTCATCCGGGATTCATACCAGAACTGGGGCTTCCCCAAAGGGCACCTCAAGCCGGCCGAGCCTCCGGCCGATGCGGCGCGGCGGGAAGTGGAAGAGGAGACCGGACTCGCCGATCTGATCCTGCACGGCCCCATTCGGGTGATCGACTGGTATTTCCGGTTCAAGGGTAAGACCATCCACAAGTACTGCCACTTCTTTCTCTTTGAATCGCGGCACGGCGATCCGACCCCGCAGCTCGACGAAGGCATTTCGGCGTGTAAGTGGTACGCGCTCGATGACGCCGTCTCCACCATTTCCTACGACAACGCCCGCGGTGTGCTGCGCCGCGGTGCCGAGATGGTCCGGGTGCTCCAGGAGGTTCCGGAGCCACCGAAGTGAACGCCGTGGTCGGGGTCTATCATCCCCGGCGCGAGGCGCGGCAGGCGGTGCGGCGAGGGATGGCGCAGGGCAATGGCGGTGGCGTCCGCATCTGCCGCGGCCCGGAACAGGTTCGTCGCCTGATGGTGCAGCGGCTGGTCGATGCCGTGGTGCTCGACGTGAAGTCGGCGCCCGCGGACGTGTTCGACCTGCCCACCCGGTTTCCCCGGATCCCCTTCTACGCTCTGTCGGCTTTCCGCCCCGAAGACGGTGCGCTGCTCGAGCGTTGCCGCCAGGCCGGCTTTGCCGGGATCCTGGTGGAAGGCGTGGACAACGCGGTGGCAGGGGAGTGGGTCGCCGCGCGGAGTGCCGATGCGGGCCGGCGCGAAGCGCTGGCGGATGCTCCGCGGCTGTTGCGGTTGAGTGAGCCCCTGCAGCGGGGCGCCTGGGCCGAGGTGCTGCGCCGCGTCGGGCGTCCCACCACCACGGCGCAGGTGGCGCAGGCCCTCGGCGTCACCCGCGAGTACCTGTCCCGCCAGTTCGCGGCGGGTGGGGCGCCCAACCTCAAGCGGGTGATCGACCTGGTCCGCGTGGCCTGGGCGGCCGATCTCCTGGGCAATCCGGGATATGCGGTGGGAGTGGTGGCGCGGATGCTGGCCTACGGGTCCTCGGGCCACTTGGCCGCGGCGGCCCGGCGGGTGGCCGGCGTGCCTCCCGGACAGCTGGCCGGCCTGGGCGCGCGGGGCGTGCTCGGGCGCTTTGTCCGGGGGCATACGCGCTCGCGAGAATAGCCCCGACCAGTAGGTTTCCCGCCCGGGGCCCGACTTGCCCCCTTTCCCGTTCTTGTGATATTTTTCACAATCTCTCTCACGACGGCTTATGGCGACTGATTCCATCCTGCGACCTGGTGAGCTGAAGGACATCCTCCTCAAGGAAATTCAGGCGGCCAACCTGGCGGACATCGACGTCCGCGAGGTCGGGACCGTGCTGGAGGTGAAGGACGGAATCGCCCGCATCTACGGCCTCTCCTCGGCCATGGCCGGCGAGATGCTCGAGGTCACCGCCTCCGGGACCGGCGAGAAGATCACGGCCCTGGCGCTGAACCTCGAAGAGGACAACATCGGCGCGGTGATTCTGGGGGATTACCTCCAGCTCCGCGAAGGCGACGAGGTCCGCCGCACCGCACGTGTGCTCGAGGTGCCGGTGGGGCCGGCCATGGTGGGCCGGGTGGTCGACGCCCTGGGCCGGCCGGTGGACGGCCTGGGTCCCATCAAGACGACGACCACGCGGAAGGTGGAGATCGTCGCGCCCGGCATCATCAAGCGGCAGCCGGTGAAGGAGCCCCTCCAGACCGGCATCAAGGCCATCGACGCGATGATCCCGATCGGCCGCGGCCAGCGCGAGCTGATCATCGGCGACCGCGGCACCGGCAAGACCGCCATCGCCATCGACACCATCATCAATCAGAAGGGCCAGGGCGTCATCTGCGTGTACGTCGCCATCGGCCAGAAGAACTCGACCGTGGCGGCCGTGGTGGAGCGGCTCAAGGAGCACGGCGCGATGGCTTACACCATCGTCGTGGTGTCGTCGGCCTCCGAGCCCGCGCCCATGCAGTACATCGCGCCCTACACCGGCTGCACCATGGCCGAGTACTTCATGTACAACGAAAAGAAGGCGACGCTGTGCATCTACGACGACCTGTCCAAGCAGGCCGCCGCCTACCGCCAGCTCTCCCTGGTGCTCCGCCGGCCCCCCGGCCGCGAGGCGTACCCCGGCGACGTCTTCTATCTCCACAGCCGTCTGCTCGAGCGCGCCGCCAAGCTCTCCGATGACATGGGCGGCGGGTCCCTCACCGCGCTTCCCATCATCGAGACCCAGGCCGGTGACGTCTCGGCGTACATCCCGACCAACGTCATTTCGATCACCGACGGTCAGATCTTCCTCGAGACGGACCTGTTCTACTCGAACGTCCGTCCCGCGGTGAACGCCGGCATCTCGGTGTCGCGGGTGGGCGGCAATGCCCAGATCAAGGCGATGAAACAGGTCGCGGGCCGCCTCCGCCTGGACCTGGCGCAGTACCGTGAGCTCGAGGCGTTCGCCCAGTTCGGCTCCGACCTGGATGCCGCCACCCAGCGCCAGCTGGCGCGCGGCATGCGGACCGTCGAGGTGCTCAAGCAGCCACAGTACCAGCCGATGGCCGTGGAGCAGCAGATCATGATCATCTACGCCGTCACCAACGGGCTGCTCGACGACGTGGACGTGAAGGAGCTCCGCGCCTGGGAGAAGGGGTTCCACGAGTTCATGCAGGCCCAGCACCCCGAAGTCGGGGACGAGCTCCGGACCAAGAAAGCGTTGTCGGACGATCTGCAGACCCGTCTCAAGAAGGCCATCGACGAATACAAGGCGGTCGGCGCCCGCTAATGGCTCAGGCCCGGGAGCTTCGCCGCCGCATCAAGTCGGTTCAGAGCACGCGGCAGATCACGCGGACCATGGAGATGGTGGCCACGTCCAAGCTCAAGCGTGCCCAGGACCGCGTGGTCGCGGCCCGGCCGTACGCCAACGCCCTGGCGGAGGTGATCGGGGACTTGTACGCGCCCGACCTGGCCGAGCGATTTCCGCTGCTCCGGCAGCCGGGCCCGAGCGGCGTCAAGCGGGTGGCCCTGATCTGTGTCACCGCCAATCGCGGTCTCTGCGGCGCCTTCAATACCAACCTGATCCGGGAGACCCGCCGCCGCATCGCGGATCTCGAGGGGCAGGGGGCGCAAGTGGATCTGCACCTGATCGGGAAGAAGGGCGCCGCGTTCTTCCGGTTCACCAAGCGGGCGGTGGCGTCACAGCGGATCGACATCGGCGAGCGGCCCACGGCCGACCACGCGCAGCAGATCATCGCGCCCCTGCTGGAGCAGTTCGCGTCCGGTCGGCTGGACGCGGTCGAGATCGTCTGCGCCAAGTTCAACAGCGCCATCTCGGCCCCGGCCACCACGATGCGGATTCTTCCGATCGCGCCGCCCGAGGCGAAAGGCGGCACCAAAGCCGACTACCTCCTCAAGCCGTCGGCCGAGGCGATTCTCGAAGAGCTGCTGCCCCTGTACGTGCGGAACCAGGTCTACCGGGGACTCGTGGAGACGGCAGCCGGATTCTACGGCTCCCAACGG
>DATMOQ010000032.1:0-22447 GCA_035568195.1 Gemmatimonadales bacterium | reverse complement strand
CGGGCACGATCGACGTCGCCGTCCAGCCCGCCGGATCCGGCGCCCTGCGGGTGACGGTCGCGGACCACGGGCCCGGGGTGCCGGCGAGCCTCAAGGCCCGCCTGTTCGAACCCTACTTCACCACGAAACCCGACGGCACCGGCCTGGGCCTGGCCCTGGTGCGCCAGACCGTCGAAGCTCACGGCGGGACCGTCGCGCTGGGCGATACGCCCGGGGGCGGCGCCACCTTCACCATCACCTTCCCCACATGAGCTCACGCATCCTGTTGATCGACGACGAGGCCAATATCCGGCGGATGGTGGGCGCCCTCCTGCAGGGCGAGGGGTTCGAGACATCGGAGGCGCCGAACGGGGCGGCCGGTCTGGCCACCGTGACGGACACGCCGCCCGACGTGATCCTGCTCGACCTGATGATGCCGGGAGAGCTGGACGGCCTGGCCACCCTCGAGCGGCTGAAGCAGCGCGCGCCCGACATCCCGGTGGTGATGATGAGCGGCAAGGCCTCCCTGGCGGACGCGGTGCGGGCCACCAAGCTGGGAGCGTTCCAGTTCCTCGAGAAGCCGCTCACGCCGGAGGGCGTTCTGGTGGCGGTCCGGGGCGCCTTGGAGCTGGCGCGAACCCTGGCGGAGAACCGCCGGCTCCGGGAGGCCCTGGGGCAGAGCGACCCGCTCGTGGGGTCCTCGCCGGCGATGGACGAGCTCCGGAGTCTCATCTCGCGGATCGCGCCCACCGAGGCGCGGGTGCTCATCACCGGCGAGTCGGGCACCGGCAAGGAGCTCGTCGCTTCCGCCATCCACCGCCAGAGTGGTCGCGCGCTGCGCCCCTTCGTCACCGTCAACAGCGCGGCCCTTCCCAAGGACCTGGTGGAGTCGGAGATGTTCGGGCACGAGCGGGGCGCCTTCACCGGCGCCACCGAACGCCGGCTGGGCCGCTTCGAGCTGGCCGACGGGGGCACGCTCTTCCTGGACGAAGTCGGCGACCTGGGCGGCGAAGCTCAGGCGAAGCTCCTGCGGGTGCTCGAGAGCGGTGTGATCGAGCGGATCGGCGGAGAACAGCCGATTACGGTCAACGTCCGGGTCATCGCGGCCACCAACAAGGACCTGACCCGGGCCGTGACCGCCGGTCAGTTCCGCGACGATCTCCTCTTCCGCCTCAACGTCATTCCCGTTCACATCCCGCCCCTCCGCGAGCGCGCGGGTGACATCCCCGCCCTGGTGGCGCATTTCGCCCAACGCCAGACCGCGCGCCTGGGGCGGGTGGTGAAGCTCGACTCGGGCGCGGTACAGCTCCTGGCCACCTACCCCTGGCCCGGCAACGTCCGCGAGCTGGCCAACTCGGTCGAGCGCCTCGCCATCCTGGCCGCCGGCGCGGTGGTCAGCGCGGACGACGTGACCCGGGTGCTGCCCCGGGACGGCGCCGTCGCCCCCGCGCCGGGCGGCTGGGTGGACGTCGCGCTCACCGACGCCCTCGACCGCTACGAGCAGTCCCTCATCACCCGCGCGCTGTCGGCCGCGCGGGGCAACGTCGCCGACGCGGCCCGCCGCCTCTCCACCGACCGCGCCAATCTCTACCGCCGCATGCGGCGGCTCGGCATCGAGCCGCCGCGGGAACGTGACGGGACTACCCCATGAAGACCCTCCTGGTGCTGACCCTCGTCCTGACGCTGCCCGCGGTCCTGGCCGCGCAGGACTCCGCCATCGTCATCAGTCCCGAGACCAACGGGGTCCACTTCACCCCGCCGGAGCTCCCCCGGCAGGTGGCGGACTCCGCCATCGCCTTTTACAACGCGGCCACGACCAGCCGTCTGGTGGGACGCACCGAGATCCCGAAAGGCGCCGTGTGGCAGGGAGACGTGGCGGTGCGCAACGGGCCGGTGATTCTGGCCGGACGCATCGAAGGCTCACTCCTCGTCATCAACGGCGACCTGGTGCTCCGGCCCGGCGCCGCGGTGTCCGGATCCGTCCTCGTGCTGGGCGGTGAGCTGTCCGGATCCGACAGCGCGCACGTGGAAGGCAAGGCCCGCGCGTACTTCGAGCCACTCGGGCTGCGGATGAAAGGGGATACGCTGCAGTACGCGCCCAACCTGCGGCGGCGCTACGGACAGTTCGCCGCCGAGTACGTCTTCAACACGCCGGAAACCCGTTCGGCCCTGACCATCGCGACCGGGGGCACGTACGACCGGGTGGAGGGATTGCCGCTGGTGTTCGGCCCCGTCTTCGACTGGCAGGTCGATCCGCGCGACCATTTCCGGCTGGACGCCCTGGGCGTGTTCCGGAGCGCCGGGGATCTCACGGGCGGCCGCAGTGATCTGGGCTACCGTCTCCGCGCGGAATTCCGCACCGGGCGGTACCGGCCCGTGAGCCTTGCGTTCGGAGCCTTCAATGTCGTGGCGCCCATCGAAGACTGGACGCTGTCGGGGTCGGAAGTGGGATGGGCTTCGTTTCTCTTCCGCCGGGACTACCGCGACTATTACACGAATCAGGGCGTGTCCGTCCGGCTGTCGGTGCAGCCCGAGCGCGAGATCCTGGCGGACCTGGAATGGCGGCGGGAGTCGGAGCGCAGCACTGATGCGCAAGATCCGTTCACCCTGTTCCGCAACGACGAAGTGTGGCGACCCAACCCGCCCATCGACGGGGGCCACTATCACACCGTGGGTCTGGGCCTCACGCTCGACACCCGGAACGATCCGGAGGAGCCCTCCACCGGCTGGTGGGCGCGTCTCAAGGTTGAGCGGTCGACATCCCCCGACGTCGCTCCGCAGACGGGGGTCCCGGCCTTCGTGCGGCCGACCATTCCCACCGACGGTTCCTATGAGTTCAGCCGGTTCTTCCTGGACGTCCGGAGTTACAACCGGATCGGGGGCTTCGGGCGCGCCAACCTCCGCATGGTGGCGGGCGGGTGGCTCGGAGGGGATCCGCTGCCCCTGCAGGACCGACTGAGCCTGGGGGGACCCGATCCGATGGCCGGCTATCCGTTCCGGTTCTCGGGGTGCAACCGCGAGATCGTCGACCCGGCGTTCGGCGCGAGCCAGCCGGCCGCCTGCGACCGCGTGCTCCTGTTCCAGGGCGAGTATCGCGGGCACATCTCCCTGCGCTGGGCCTACAACCCGGGCGAAGATCAGCCGGAGTCGGGCCTGTTGTACCGGCTCGAGGGCCCCGATCTGGTCGTGTTCGGAGATGCGGGACAGGCCTGGCTGGTGGGTAACGGCCCGGGGCGCATTCCCAGTGACCGCATCCCCACCATCGGGAGCTGGATCGCCGACCTGGGGCTGGGCATCGACTGGGGCGGCGTGGGACTCTATGCCGCCAAGGCGGTGACGCTGGGGCAGCCGGTGCGGCTCACCCTTCGACTCAGTCACCGATTCTAGTGTCCCGCCCCTCCCTCCTCCTGGGCGGGCTGTTCTGGATCTGGACGGGCGCCGGGCTGGCGGCCGCCCAGACGGATCACCCGGCCCTGTCCATCACCCTGCCCGACTCGGTCACGCCGCGGGTCCAGGCCACGGCGCTGCTGTCAGACCCGAGGTTCCCTGATCTTCTGAAATCGGGGTTCCCACTGCGGCTTCATTTTCGGCTCGAGCTCTGGCGGGCGCGGTCCACCTGGTTCGACCAGTTCGTGAGTGACGCATCGTGGGACGCGGTGGTCCGGCACGATCCCCTCGCCGACGATTTCGTGCTGTACCGCAGCACCGGTGAGGTGAAGCGGTTCCCCAGTCCCGAGCTCCTCGAGACCGCCCTGGAGCGGCCCTTCAGCGTGCGGCTCTTCTCCCAGTCCGAGGGCCGCTACTACTACGTGTGCCGGCTCGAGATCTCCACGCTTTCGGACAGCGATCTGGACGAGCTGACGCGGTGGCTGAAAGGCGAAGTGGGACCGGCGGTGTCGGGAGAAGGCAGTCTGGGGGACGCCCTCGCGCGGGGCGCGCAACGGGCGCTGGTGCGGATTGCGGGACTGCCCCGACTGACCCTGGAAGCGCGCTCGACGGTGGTCGAGCGCGGGCGTTGACCCTCAGTCCCGGGGGGCGCTCCCGCGCTTCCGGTACGCCATGAATGCGATCCCGGTGCAGATAAGGAAGGCCGGCGCGATCAGGATGAACGCTCCGCTTACCATGGTATTCATCAGTCGATCCATCACGGACGTCATCGGACGGCCCTAGCGAAGCGGGACGTGCAGCTGAACGACGCGGTGGGCGTCGGCCCAGATGTGGTCCAGCATGAGCATCGCGAAGATGAGATACGGGAACAGGCTCCAGAAGAGGAGCGACCGCTCGTTCCGCATTCCCATGAAGTAGCGGAGCATGAGCACCGCCCCGATCACCGCGAGCCCGAGCAGAGCCACGAGCAGGGTGCCCACGGCCGGGTGGGTGTAGGTGATCAGCACCTCCGCACCCGTGATCACGAATAACCCCAGCGCCACCGGCAGCTGGAGGCCGACCGTCCGGCTCGATGTCGGTGTGGTCATGACGGTTCCTTTCTCACCGTGCGTTCAGCAGATACACCAGGGGGAACACAAACAGCCACACCAGGGTCACGAATTGCCAGTACAGGCCCGTGGTTTCCACGTGCCCCGCATCAAGCCGGCCCCGCGCGAACTTCCGGGCCACCACGACCAGGGCCACCACACCGGCGATCACATGCCCGAGCGAGAGTCCCGTGATGCTGAAATAACTGGCGCCGAACTGCACCGGCCCCCCCGTGGGGTTCACACCGGGCCGCCACCCCTCTCCGATCATGCTGGACCATTCGAGGAGATGGAGAACGGTGAACGCGACGCCCAGCAGGAGGGTGGCCCACATCCATCGGACCGCCGCGGCCACCTGACCTCCCCGGGCCGCGCTGACCGCACCGACCATGGTCACGCAGCTCACCAGGAGGACCGCCGTCATCACGATGCTGTCGAGAATCGTGGGTGAAAACAGGAACGGCCTGGGCCAGTCGGGATTGGCGACCCGCAGGTATCCGTAGGCGAACAGCATGGCGCCAAACGTCGCCGCATCGGCGATGATGAAGAGCCACATCGCCAACTTCTTCGATTGAATCCCGAATGGGGACGCTTCCATGACCGCGCTAGGTTCGCTCACATCGCCCTCCGGCGGCTGTTACGCACGAATTGCGAGGATCAACAGGAGATAGAGCCATAAGCCGCCCATGAAATGCCAGTAGATCGCGCCGGCGCCGAGCAGGTTCCGCGCGGGGCCTGGCGGCATACCGGCCACCCGGTGCCGGACGTAGGACAGGCCCACGGCGCCGCCGAGCAGGTGCAGGCCGTGGAACCCGGTCAGCACGTAGAAGAAGGAGCTGCTGGGGGAACTCGAGAGGTACAGGCCCTGCGCCGCGAGCGCTCGCCACGCGATCACCTGCCCCGACACGAAGAGCAGTCCGAGCCCGAGGGTCACCGTGAGCCAGAAACGCACTGGTAACGGAAGGAGCCCGGCGGTGCCGGCCGCGGCCGCGCGACGCCGCGAGATCTCGAGCGTGACGCTGCTGCCGATCAGCAACAGCGTATTGAGGTACAGGATCGGGGGCAGCCGGAACAGCTGCCACTCGGTGGCCCCGCTTTGGCGGACGACCATCGCGCTGGTGAACGCCGCGAAGGACATCGCGATCGTCGCGACGGCGACCCAGACGCCGGTCTTCGCCGGGCTGGCATGCAGGGTGTCGTCCACGTCAGGCCGGCCCGAGGCGCGAGGGAGAAGCCGCCGGCCGCAGGGCCGGCCCCGCCTGCATCGCGTAATCCCCGGCGGGACCCGCGACGCCGTACTCGTTCGGTCCGTTCTCCACCACGAGGTGCCGCCCGCCGAAGTTGTCGAAGGGTGGCGGGGAGCTCGTCGACCATTCCAGCGACGTGGCCGCCCAGGGGTTGTCGGGGGCCGGCGCGCCCCGGGTCCGGCTCCGGAAGAGGTTGTAGAGGAAGATCAGCTGAGCGGCGCCGGTGAACAGGGCGGCGACGGTGATGAAGCGATGGAGGGGAATCAGCGGCTGCAGGTAGTCGTCCGTGAAGGCCGAGTAGCGGCGCACGTTGCCCGCGAGGCCGAGGTAGTGCATGGGCATGAAGACGCAATACACGCCGATGAAGGTCAGCCAGAAGTGCCACTTGCCCAGAGTCTCATTCATCATCCGGCCGTACATCTTCGGGTACCAGAAGTACGTCCCGGCGAACGTCGCGAAGATGGCCGCTACCGCCATGACGAAGTGGAAGTGCGCCACCACGAAATAGGTGGCGTGCAGGTAGACGTCGATGGACGGCTGGGCCAGGAAGAAGCCGCTGAGCCCCCCGCTCACGAATACGGAGATGAACCCGAGGCAGAACAGGGCCGGGGTCGTGAAGCGCAACTTGGCACCGTACACCGTGCCGATCCACAGCAGGGTCGCCACGGTGGCCGGGATGGTGATGATGAGTGTCGGGACCGAGAACAGGATGGCCGAGAAGGGGTTCATCCCGCTCAGGAACATGTGGTGGCCCCACACCGTGTAGCTCAGGAACCCGATCGTCACCATGCACGCGATCAGCACCCGGGGGCCCAGCAGGGGCTTGCGGGCGAACACGGGCAGGATGTGCGACACGATCCCGAACGCCGGGAGGATGGCGATGTAGACCTCGGGATGCCCGAAAAACCAGAAGAGATGCTGCCACAGAAGTGGAGAACCGCCGGCGTGAGGCTGCAGGCGATCGCTGATCACCAGCCCGGCGGGAATGAAGAAGCTGGTCCCCGCCACCCGGTCGAGAATGAGCATGATGCAGGCCGGCATCAGCACCGCGAACGCGATCAGTCCGATGACCGACGTGACGAACCACGCCCAGGTGGAATACGGCATCCGGGCGAGCGACATCCCCTTGGTCCGCAGGTCCAGGGTGGTCGCGATGAAGTTGAGGCCGCCCAACAGCTGCCCGACACAGAAAATCGCGATGGAGATTCCCCACAGGGTCTGGCCCAGACCCTGCCCGGGACCCGCGTCTTTCCCCACCGCACTCAGCGGGGCATACGCCGTCCACCCCGAGAGCGCCGGCCCTTCGACTACAAAGAATGATGCGATGAGTACCAGGAAGGCGACGAACGTGGTCCAGAACGACATCATGTTGAAATGCGGGAACGCCATGTCTTCGGCGCCCACCTGGATGGGCAGGAAGTAGTTCCCGAACCCCGCGAACGGGGCGGTGGTGAGCACGAAGAACACCATGATGGTGCCGTGCATCGTCATCAGGGAGAGATAGAGCTCGGGCGTCATCACCCCGCCGGGCGCCCCGGTGGGCATGACTTTTCCGAGGCCCGGAATCGGTGCGCTCGGCCACCCGAGATGGAGACGCATCAGCCAGGACAGAACCATCCCGACACATACCGCCAGCAACGCGAGCCCCAGATACTGTTTCCCGATCACCTTGTGATCGAGGCTGAACACGTACTTGCGGATGAAGGTCGTGGGCGGGCCGTGCTGGTGCGCCACGGGTTCCGGAGTCAGGGTACGCTCACTCATGGTGCCTCGCCTCACACGCAAGGGCCGCTCGGCGGCCGGGACGCCCTACTGCGCGGACTGACTGGTCAACCACTGACTGTACTGATCCTGCGTCATGACCTCGACGTACGCCCGCATGTTGAAGTGCCCGAGCCCGCAGAGCTGCGTACAGACGATCTCGTACTTCCCGGTCTGGGTCGCGGTAAAGTGGATCGGGATCAACAGCCCGGGAACGAAGTCCTGCTGAATCCGGAGCTCCGGCACATAGAACGAGTGCCCCAGATCCTTGGAGTGCAGGGTGAGAAGGATCGGCCGGTTGACGGGAATGGCGAGCGTGCCGGACACGATGTCGTCCCGGGCCGTGGTGTCATTGGCCGGGTCCAGACCGAAGAAATTGCCGCTGGCGTCGTCGATCTTCTCGGGGTTGATCGCGCCGAACTTGCCGTCCGGGCCGGGATACCGGAAATAGAACGCGAACTGCTCGGCCTGGACGTCGATCTGGAGTGATCCCGGCGGGGCCTGGGCCATGAACACGTTGGCCCACACCTTCGAGCCGACCAGCGTCAGCGCGAGGACTTCCGCCCCGACCAGCAGGATGGCGAACACGACCATCGGCGTCGCACCGCCGGGAAACACCTTGATGGGACGCTGATCGCCGCGGTCCCCGTACTGCCAGACGAAGAGGGCCAGCGCGAGCTGCGAGACCACGAACAGGATGCCGGCCGACAGCATGGTCTCGGACAGCTGATGGTCGATGCCCGGACCGTGGGCGGAAATGTCCACGGGCGGCCACCACACATGCATCGCGAACAACGCCGCGGAGATCACGGTGATGATCGTCAGGACCACGGCGAACAGTTTGCCCATATGAAGTCCCCTAGTAGGGGGTGGCCTTGAACACGAACTTGATGGGGACGGTCTCGCTTCCCGTGATGGTGACATCCTGGCTCTGGACCCCGAAGTGCTCCTGCCACGCCGTGACCGTGTACTTGCCCGGGGGAAGGCCCGCCAGGCTGAACGAGCCGTCGGCACCGGTCAGCGCGTAGTGCGACGTGGCGAGCACGACGTGGTATCCATGCATCCAGGGATGCACGTTGCACTTCACCGGAATGAACTCGGTCTTGGCCCAGGACGTCTGGATCGGCGGCGTCCCGGGAGGCTGGGACTTGTTCCACTCGTTGTTCCCGCCGTTCGGCCGGGGGAGCGGGTGGATGTTGTGGGACGTTTCATCGTCGTTGTAGATGTCGAACGTTTGGCCGGTCTGCACGACGAGGGTATGCGGGAGGTACTGGCACCCCTTCTGGTCGAGCCGGGCGCTCTGCGTCGGAGTCGTCGAGCCCTGATCGCCGGCCGAGATGTAGACCACGACGTCGGCGAGCGTGTTTCCCGGCCCCGCGACGACCGTCTCGGTCAGGGCTGGAGTAGTGTGCTGCTTGGCACAGGACGGCTCCTTCGACATGTCGATCGTCTTCATTTTGGGCGGCGTGCCGGTGTAGGTCACCGTGCCGCTGACGGTGCCGCCGGCCCGGGTGGGCCCGGCGACGCCGGCGACGGCCGAGGCTCCGAGGGCCACACCGGCGAGTCCGGCTATGTAGGTCAGTCGCATCGCAGTTCCTTTCACGCAGAGCTGAGTCGCGTTGGTCATTGTCCGTTATCGGGCCCGATCGGCTTCAAGTCTTTCCCATGCGTCGCCACCCACTGCCGCCAGATCCGCGCCTCCGGGGTGTCCAGGGGCTGCAGGGTGCGCAGGAAGTGGACCAGGTCCCAGGCCTCCGCCGGTTGGAGCTGGTCGGCAAACGACGGCATGGGTGACCCGTCGAGGCCGGTCATGAAGTCGCGGTAGATGTCCTGGTTGTTCGCACCGCACATGAAGCGAGTCGTGCCGGCGGCGAAGTTGTAGGGCCGGATGGGATTGTCCTTGCTGTCGGTGAGGGTGGACGCCGAGGGCCCATCCCCGTGCCCCGCCGGGCCATGGCACTTCCAGCATTCCATCTTCTGAAAGGTCTGGCGTCCGCGGAGAATCCCGTCGATGGATATGGCGGGCTCGGGCGGAATGGTGATGGACACGCCCGCCTTCTCCGTGGTGAACCGGGGCGAAAACGTCTTGACGTACGCCACGAGGTCCGCGCGGTTCTGGGCCGCGAGCGGCTCCCAGATGGGCATGTTCGTGGTGACGAACCCGCGGGACATCGCGTTGAACAAGTCCTGATCGGTGGGCAGGGTGCCGGTCGGCGTCGAGCGGCACTTGAAGAGCGCGGCAGTGAAGTCCCGGGGCTTGGGGTCGATCCACTGCGCGTTCTCCCCGTTGCCGTCTCCGTCCGGGCCGTGACAGCCGATGCAGAACCGCTTGTAGAGCTTCTGTCCCGACGCGGCGTGGCCGGTGAGATTGCCGATGTGGCTTTCCTGCGCCGCGCCCGTCGCAACTCCCGCGACGAGCAGCAGCATCCCGAGGCCCGTGAGGGCGCCGACTGCCGAGTGGTGTCTCATGTCCGGCCTCCCTCCGTTAGAAGTCGAAGTCCAAGGCGATCAACACACTGTTGCTCCACATGGGCGCGCCGCCGGTATTGGTCTTGACGATCGACCATTCACCGTCCCAGGCCAGCCCCGCGCGGCTGAACATGATGGGATACCAGCGAGTACCGAAGCTCAGCGCGTCCTGATTCCCCAGGCTGCTCGGCATCCCCGCGTTCGCCTGCTGGGACATCCGGATGGCCTCGTAGCGGCCCAGCAGGACCAGCTGCGGGTTGATGTAGTAATGCGACTCGAGGAACGCGCCGTTCCACTCCGGGGCCTGGGCACCGGCGGGAAGGGCGACGTTGGATGGCGTGTTGGAGCCGAGAAAGGCGTTGTCGTGCGCGTGCATCACGAACGGCAGGAACTCCAGGCTGTTGCCCAGGAAGAAATCCCCCGCCAGCCCGACCCGGTAGAAGCCCTTGGCCCCGGTACCTGTGCCCGCGATCGGCGCCCCACCCGAGGTCTGATAGTAGGTCGGACGCTGGCCGAGATACGCGAAGGCGCCCAGCCGCTGCACGCCCAGTTTGCCGGCGTCCCAGGCCTGGCTCAGCGTCAGATCGGCGTCATACGACTGGCCCTCGGCGAGATCGGGGTTGCCGTCGGTGCTGCTGAGGAGGGCCAGCCCGTAGCGGGTGTAACTGTTGTCCGAATGCCCGGAGAGCTCGGCCCCGATCTGGTTGTCGCCGATCCCGAAGTCATTCGAGGTCTCGCCGGGCGGTGCAAAGTGGTAGCTCAGGTAGGACCCGCCGTTGCCGGACAGGAAGAGAAAGCGCTTCTCGGAGATCAGGTTGTCGAGCTCGAACTTGCCGAACTTGAAGTTGACCCAGCCCGAGTTGGCCAGATTGTCGAAGCGCACGAACGCGGCTTCGAAGTGCCACTGCGCGTTCTCGTCGGACGACGGCAGCAGCACGAAGGAGATGTTCTTGAAGAGCGTGCCCGCCATCCACAGGTCCATCCCCGACAGGCCGAACCCGGACATGGTCAGCGTCCGCTGCGTGGTGCCGCTCGTCGTATCTCCGGGCACGACATCTACCGTTTGCTGATTCGCGCTCTCGCGATGCCATTGCGGCGTGATCCGGGCGGTGACGGGGAAGTACGAGGCATTTTGCCAGATCGGAGAGTCGCGCTCGTTCCCCAACTGATAGCCGCGGTCGCGAAACGCCTGTCCGAACGCGTTCAGCTCAGGCCAGGCCGTGTGACACGCCGAGCAGGCCAACCCATACTTGCGGGCGAAGGCCGGAATGGCCTTCGCATTGGTGCGAGATGCCGCGTACGCGGTCGCGTATGCAGTCAGCGTCGCTGACGTTCCGCGGGCCGTGACGACACCTGAGCCGGTCCCTCGAACCGCCGCCGCCACTGGACCGGGAGCGCCTGCCCCGATCATGGCAACGACGAGACCAATCCGGCAGGCTGTCGCTCGAGATCCGCCCCCGAAAAACCGCTCGACCATAGCCCCCTCCTCACTCGTGCGAGACCGTTTGGCATCGTAGAACGATGCCCTTCAAATACGACGTGAGAGAGATTGTGTCAAGGAATTGTTTGCGTCTGGACCGGAAGTGGTGTGGCGCAAAGGCGACTTCCAGAATGAAACAGGCAGGATCGGGACGGGGGCCCCGAGAAGGCTAACGGCCGAACTGAGAGTCCACCGCCGTGCGGATCTGGGCGAGGGAGCTTCCCCCCGCCGCCATCTGACCCGCCATCATCGCCTCCCCCATGCAGATGTCGCACTGTCCCGCATGGTCGGTCTCGAAGCACGTGAGCAAAGACCGGTGGCCCATGTGTTTCGAGCAGTCACAGTGGCAGTAGATCCCGTCGAGCACCTGCGGGATCTGACGCGCCACGGCGTACGCGTCCGCCGCGCCCGGCGTGGGGGCGACGGCACGGCTGGGCAGGACTTTGACCGCCGTAATGCCGGGACGAGGAGTCGGGTGCTGCGATGCGTCCCCCCGACGCGGGAACGAGAGCAGGAGCAGCAGCCCCACGACGGCCGCCCCGGCGATGATCCAGGGCAGCCGTCGCGCGGCGGCGCTCACAGGCGTTCGAGAGTGCGGAGCACATCCGAGCCGTAAAAGAGCCGGATGTACTTGGTCTGAATGGCGGTCAGGCGGCGCACCGCCCAGGACAGATGGACGAAGTGCGGCTCCACCGGCGCCCGCAGCGGATGCATGCCGGCCTCTTCCGCCAAGAGATTGCCCTTCCGCGTGTTACAGGACGAACACGCGGTGACCACGTTGGTCCAGGCGTTGGAGCCGCCGCGGGACAGCGGGACCAGGTGGTCCCGGGTGAGGCACTCCCGGTCGCGCAGGTCGCGCTGCGACCGCCCGCAGAACTGGCAGCGGTAGTCATCGCGGGCGAAGAGGAACGTGTTGGTCACCTGGCGACGGAACCGGCGCGGGACGTGCACGAACTTCACCAGGCGGATGACCGCCGGGCGGGGCATGCGCAGGCGCTCGCTGCGGATGACGGCATCGTGATCCGCTTCGACGATTTCGGCTTTCCCGTCGATCACCAGACGCAACGCCCGCCGCACGGGCACCATGGTCAGGGGCTCGAACGAGGCGTTCAAGGCCAGACAGCGCAAGGATTTGCCCCCGTCAAAAAATTGCCGCCCCACTCCCCATGACTGGAGCGGCAACGGTATGCTACATCAGATGTTAGGGACGGGCAAGCGGGACCAGCTAAGTGGTGGGAACGAACCCTTTCCGCAACTCGTCGATCTGGGCTTCCACCGACGCCCGCGACGCCCCGCCCGGAGTCGAGCGCCGCTCTACCGAATCCTCCCAGGTCCCGAGCCGGGCCAACGCCCCGGGGAGCTCAGCGTGAATCTCCCGAGCCGCCGCTTGCGACACCCGGTCGATCGGCACGCCCGACTTCTCCGCTTCCCGCACCAGTCGCCCCACGATGCCATGGCTTTCCCGGAACGGGATCCCCGCTTCGACCAGCAGATCGGCCAGGTCGGTGGCGCGAAGCGACGCGTCCAGCGCCCCGGCCATCCGGACCGCATCCACCTGCAGGGTGCCAATGGCGCCGGAGAGTGCGGGCAGCACGGCGGTGAGGGTATCGAAGCCGTCGAACAGGAGTGACTTGTCCTCCTGCAGGTCCTTCTGGTAGCCCGCCGGGATGCCCTTCAGCGTCGACAGCAGCGCCATCAGGTCCCCCTGAAGCCGCGCCGCCTTGGCGCGCGTGAGCTCGAAGACGTCGGGATTCCGCTTCTGCGGCATGAGGGACGATCCCGTGCTGAACGCGTCCGACAGCCGGACGAATCCAAATTCCGCCGAGGCGTACAGAATGATTTCGGCCGACAGGCGGGACAGGTGCACACCGATGAGCGAGATGATGAACAGCACCTCGGCCACGAAGTCGCGGTCACCGGTGGCGTCCAGCGCGTTGGCGGAGATCGTGCGGAAGCCGAGGGCCTCCTTGAGCAGGACGCGGTCGACGGGAAATCCCGATCCAGCGAGCGCGCCGGAGCCCAGCGGCAGCTCGGCCACGCGGCGGCGGGCGTCCGCCAGGCGCTGGCGATCGCGGGCCAGGGGCCAGGCGTGGGCCAGCAGCACGTACGCCCAGCGCAGGGGCTGCGCCCGCTGGCCGTGAGTGTACCCCGGCATCAGGTCACCCACGCCCTCGGCGGCGCGGGCCACGAGGGTGCGGCCCAGGACGATGAGATCGGCGTCGAGCTGGTCGATGGCGTCGAGGGTCCAGAGCCGGAGGTCGGTGGCGACCTGATCGTTGCGGGAGCGGCCGGTGTGGAGCTTCCCGGCCACGGCTCCCACTTCTTCA
This sequence comes from Gemmatimonadales bacterium, assembly GCA_035568195.1. Classification (GTDB taxonomy): domain Bacteria; phylum Gemmatimonadota; class Gemmatimonadetes; order Gemmatimonadales; family GWC2-71-9; genus 40CM-2-70-7. Next base: position 8,709 of record DATMOQ010000032.1, on the reverse strand, counting down.
TAGAGCAGTCGTTCGACCAGGGTGTGAACGTCCTCGTCGGGTGCGCCCACCGCGGCCCCGTCGGCCAGGCGCTCCCCCACGCGATCGAGTCCCTCGAGGAGCTGAATCTCTTCGACCGCCGAGAGGACCCCGACACGGCCGAGGGCGTGGACCCACGCCTTGCTGGCGGCGACATCCTGGGGCCAGAGGCGATGATCGACGGGCAACGAGCGATTGAGGGCATCGAGCGCTTCGGCGGGCCCCAGCGCGAAACGCCCACCCCACATCTGATGGGCGGGGGGCGGAGGGGGCGCTTCGGGTGGGGTGCGCCCGTCCGCCATCAGTCGGCCGCAGCTCCGATTTCGCGCTGCCGCTGAGACTCGAGGCCCGCCGAGATCTTGGTGGCCAGGCCGTAGAGATGGATGAAGCCTTCGGCGTCCTTCTGGTTGTAGACGTTGTCCTTGCCGAAGGTGGCGTACGAGGGCTGATACAGCGCGTACGGGCTTTCGCGTCCCGCGACGGTGATGCCGCCCTTGAAGAGCTTGAGCCGCGCGCTGCCGGTGACCCGCTGCTGGGTGCTGTTCACCGCGGCGTCGAGCGCCTCGCGCTCCGGGGTCCACCAGCGGCCGTCGTAGACCAGATCGGCATAGTGGAGGGCGAGCTCGTCCTTCATCTTCAGCGTCCGCCGGTCGAGTACGAGCTGCTCGAGCTCCCGGTGTGCGGCATGCAGCAGCGTGCCGCCGGGAGTCTCGTACACGCCGCGGGACTTCATCCCCACCAGCCGGTCTTCCACGACGTCGGCGCGGCCGACCCCGTGCTCACCGGCGACGTCGTTGAGGCGCTCGAGCAGAGCGACCGGACCCAGGGGCTCCCCGTCGACCGACACGGGCGTGCCCGCCTCGAACCCGATCTGGACCGTCACCGGCGTATCGGGCGCGTTGAGCGGGTTCTGGGTCATCACGAAGATGTGCTCAGGCGCCTCGAGAGAGGGATCCTCGAGGATCCCGCCCTCGTGTGAGCAGTGCCACAGGTTGCGGTCCGTGGAGTACGGCTTCTCGAGCGTGGCCTGGATCGGGATGTCGTTCGCTTTCACGTACGCGATCAGCTCCTCGCGACTCTTGAAGCTCCATTCCCGCCAGGGCGCGATGATCTGGAGATCCGGGGCCAGCGCGGCGTAGGTGAGCTCGAAGCGGACCTGGTCGTTCCCCTTGCCGGTGCATCCGTGCGCCACCGCCTGGGCGCCGGCCCGGCGCGCCGCGGCCACCTGCCGGGCGGCGGTGATGGGACGGGCCATCGAGGTGCCGAGGAGATAGGTGCGCGCGTAGATCGCACCGGCGCGCAGCGTGGGAAAGACGAAGTCCGTGACGAACGGCTCTCGCAGGTCCTCGATGATGCAGTCCACGGCGCCCGAGCGCTTGGCCTTGTCGACCAGCCCGGAGAGCTCGCCCCCGCCCTGCCCCACATCGGCGGCGAAGCAGAGGACGCGGGCCCCGTAGGTGTCCCGGAGCCAGGGGAGAATGGCCGACGTGTCGAGACCGCCGGAATACGCGAGGACGACGAGAGGATCCATCAGGCCGCCGCAGGTGAAGGTTTATGCATCGCAGTGCATAAACATACAGGGGGGGCCGGGTGACGCAAGGCCGGCTCCGGCGGCTCAGCCCAGGCCGGCCAGCTCTTCGACGCGGGTCTGGATGGCCCGCCGGGCGCGCTCGCTCTTCGTGATCACCAGGATGGCGTCGTCGCCGGCGATGGTGCCGATGATCTCCGTCCACCCCGAGCCGTCCACCGCCACGGCCAGGGGCTGCGCCGCGCCGGTCGAGGTTTTCAGCACGAGCAGCGGCCCCACGCCCTCCACCGACACCAGCATGGTGGGCAGGAGCTGCTCGAGATGGGGACGGGGCGCGGAGCCCACTTCATCGGGCGGTGCGTAGTGCGATGCGCCATCGGGGGCCGAGATCTTGGCCAGGCCCAGCTCACGGATGTCCCGGGACAGGGTCGCCTGGGTGACGTCGAAGCCCTCCGCCGAGAGACGCTCGCGCAGCTGCTCCTGACTCCCGACGGTGTCGCGGCGAATCACTTTGAGAATGGCGGCGTGGCGCTGGGTTTTCATCGCCGGCTAATCTAGGCCCGCCCAGGGAAATCCGCTTACGACCTGTGGACGATGCGCCCGGAAACCACAGTCAACAAAGTTGTTAGTCGGTTCGTCGGATAGTCGGTTAGTACTGCCAAGTCCCCCTGCTTACCGACGTCCAAAGACCCTACCACCCGCTCCAAGCAGAGTGCCCGGGCTCCCTCCAACGTGAGCATCCGCAAGGCGTCCTCCCCTTCCAGACCCGCGGCCCGGGCCTCGGCCCACAGGTCCAGGGCGCCGACGCTGACCACCGAGTCCGTTCCCAGACCCACCGGAACTCCGGCCTTCCGGAGCTCGGCCAGCGGCGCCGTGCCATGCCCATGCGCGCGGTTGGAAAGGGGGCAGTGCGCCACGCCCACCCGGGCGGCCGCCAGCGTCGCGATATCCTGCGCGTCGAGCTGCACAGTGTGGATGCACAGCGTGCCGAGGCGCAGGACGCCGAGCGAGTGGAGGAGCTGAACGGGAGAGACGCCGTGCGCTTCCACCGGGATCCCGCGGTCACCCCAGGCGGCCGCGAATGGACCGGCACCGTCCCGCACGAATGCCGTTTCTTCCTTCGACTCGGCCAGATGCACCGCAAGGGGCAGCCCGTCCCGCAGCGCGTACTGGGCCACCGCCCGATAGAGCGGCGCGCTGACGGTGTAAGGCGCGTGCGGGGAGACGCCCAGCGCGGCGGCGAAGGATGTGAACCGGCGCAGCTCGTGGATCTTCTGTCTCAGTCCCGCCACGCTGCTGTCCAGCTGGGCGGGATCGGGACCGAAGACCTCGTGATACGCGATCCCGCGGCCGCCGAGCCGGAAGAGGGCGCGCAGGGCCGCGCCGCTGTCCCCGGTATCCGCGACGCACGTGACGCCCTGGGCCCAGCAGTCCCGCACGCCCTGCTCCGCCGCCCCGTCGAACTCCTCCGGGCGCGTCTCTTCCTTCATGGTGCGAATCCGGCGGATCCAGCGGGGAAACGACTGCTCGGGGTTCCGCCCGGCAAGATGGGTCAGCTCGAGGTGGGTGTGCGTGTTGACCAGCCCGGGGACGAGCGCCGCGTCCCGAAACTCGAGCGACTCCGCTCCGGCGGGATGGGGGATCCGGGCGTGAGAGCCCACCGCGGCGATCTTGCCGTCGTCCCCGACAAGAACGGCGCCGTCCTCGATGGGCGGCGCCGTGACGGGGTGTACGCGCCCCGCGCGAATGCGGAGCACGGTCAGGGGTTGATGCCCGTGCCCAGCCCGGCGTGGACCGGGCACAGCTTGGTGGGCTCGGTACCCGGATAGAACCAGTCCCAGTGATGCAGCGAGTCCGGACAGAAGGGCGTCGCCAGGAAGCCGTTGGACCAGTCCACTTCGCGCGTGATCAGCGAGTCGGGGCGCGGCCAGTCGGCGGGGGCGGGCCGGCGGTCGTAGACGTCCTTCATGAGGGCGGTCCACGCCGGCGCGGCGATCCGGCCTCCGCCCGCGTTGTGGGGCAAGATGGGCTGCGCGAGGTCGTACCCCACCCAGACCGCCGTGACGATCTGCGGCGTGTACCCGATGAACCAGGCGTCGGTGTAGGTGTCCGTCGTGCCGGTCTTTCCCGCCGCCGGGATGGTGAATCCCGACCCCCACACCGCACTGGCGGCGGTCCCGCGTCGCACCACGTCCTTCATCATGTCCACCATCAGCCACGTGTGCGACGAATCCATCACCTCGGAGCGGTCCGGAGAGGACCGGAAGAGTACGTTGCCCTTGGCGTCCTCGACGTAGTCGATCCCGTACGCGGTCGCCCGGGTCCCCAGGGTCGCGAAGGCGGTGTACGCGGACGCCATCTCGAGGGGGCGCACGCTGGCAGAGCCGATGTGGAGCGAGGGAACGGACGGAATGGGGGTGGTGAGCCCGTACCGCCGCGCTTCACCGATCACGGTCTGCTCGCCCAGCGACATGCCGAGCTTGATGGTGGCGAGGTTGCGGGATCCGTAGAGGGCCCGCCGCATGGGAATGGCACCCCAGGTGGAATCGTCGTCGTCCTTCGGATTCCAGGGGGTGCTGTCTTTCTGCAGCACCGGCGTGGAGAGCGGGGTGTCGTCGAGAATCTCCGTGACCGGATGGCCGGCGCGGATCGCCGCGGAATACACGAAGGGCTTGAAGGTCGATCCTGCCTGGCGCACGGTCTGCGTGACCCGGTTGTACTTCGAGTCGTCGAAGTCCCGCCCGCCGACCATCGCGAGGATGGCGCCGGTATGGACGTCGAGGGAGACCAGCGCGCCCTGCAGATAGGTGGTGAAGGCCGAGCTGTTCTCGCCGCTCGCCTTCTGGTTTTCCAGGACGTCGCGGTAGGTCTTCCCCGGGAAGTGATTCCCCGAGTAGACGCCCGACTCGATGACCTCGAGCTGATTCTCCACCGCACGCTCCGCCGCCTGCTGCATGTCCAGGTCGAGCGTGGTGTGAATCCTCAGGCCCCCTTCGTACAGCCGGTGTCCGAACTGCGCCTCCAGATCCTGGCGGATCCATTCCACGAAATACGGCGCGACATCCCCGTAGTTGGTGCGGTTGTTGGTCAGCACCAGGGGGTAGGCCTTCCACAATTCCGCGTCTTCGGGAGACAGAAGCCCCTGGTCCCGCATCAGGTCGAGCACCACGTTCCGGCGCCGCACCGCGCGGTCGGGATGGAGCCGGGGATTGTAGGACGCGGGGGCCTTGGGCAATGCGGCGAGCGTCGCCGCCTCGGCCACATTCAGATCCCGGGCGGATTTTCCGAAATAGACCTGGGACGCCGCATCGACGCCGTGCGCGCCGGAGCCCAGATCGATCTGGTTGAGATAGAGCTCGAGGATGGTGTCCTTGGGGAAATTCCGCTCGATCTCGACCGCGACCCGCGCTTCCTTGAGCTTGCGGGTGAGCGTCTTGTCCCGGGAGATCTGATCGGTGAAGACGTTGCGGGCCAGCTGCATCGTGATGGTGGAGAAGCCCTGGCTGTACGCCAGGGTGGTTACGTTGGCCTTGAGCGCCCCCAGGATGCGCCAGTAATCGATGCCGTGGTGCCGGTAGAAGCGCTTGTCTTCGGTGGCGATGAACGCCTGCCGGACGAACAGCGGGATGTCGTTCAGCTTCAGGACGGTCCGGCGCTCGAGTCCCAGCTCCGCGATCAGCCGGCCATCCGCCGCATAGACCTTGGCCGACTGGGCCGGGCCGGACTGGATGAGACGCGAGATGGACGGGCACCGTTCTCCGGCGCAGACCCGGGTCCAGGACCCGTACGCCGCGCCGGCCACGAAGAAGCACCCCACCAGCGCGATGAGCACCACGCGACCCCGGGTGAGGGCTTGCGGCCACCACGAGGGAAGTGCGCGATCGGAAGGGGAAGAATGAGGCGTGGTCATCGTCGCCTAACAACCTACTGACGCCGTACCGCGCTTGCCAGCGCCCGGGGGCGCTCTTACGATTCGCGGCTGTATGACGCTTCTCGACGACCTCCGCTGGCGCGGATTCGTGCACGACGCGACCCCCCAGCTGGCGGAGCATCTGGCCGGGGGCTCGCGCACCGCGTACTGCGGCTTCGACCCCACCGCTCCCTCGCTGCAGGTCGGCAACCTGATGCCCATCATGCTCCTGGCGCAGCTGCAGCGCGCCGGGCATCGCCCCATCGCGCTGATGGGGGGCGGCACCGGCCTGATCGGCGATCCCTCGGGCAAGCGGAACGAGCGTCCCCTGCTCTCCAAGGAGCAGATCCGCGAGAATCTCCAGCGCCAGCGCGACCAGATGGCCGGCTTCCTCGAGTTCGGCCCCAAGAAGACCGACGCGCTGCTGCTCGACAACGCCAAGTGGCTGGTCGAGCAGAAGCTGGTCGATTTTCTCCGCGACATCGGGAAGCACTTCTCGGTCAACGTGATGCTCCAGAAAGAGTCGGTCCAGGCGCGCCTGGAGGGCGGACTCTCGTACACCGAGTTCAGCTACATGCTCCTGCAGTCGTACGACTACCTGCATCTCTACCGGGAGGTGGGGTGCACGCTCCAGGTGGGGGGCTCCGATCAATGGGGCAACATCACCGCGGGCGTCGATCTGATCCGCCGAGTAGATGGTGGTGAAGCCCACGCGCTGGTGGCGCCCCTCATCACCACCGCGTCGGGCTCGAAGTTCGGCAAGTCCGAGGGCGAGTCGATTTGGCTCGACCCGGCCATGACGTCCCCGTACCGGTTCTATCAGTTCTGGCTGAACACCGATGACCGGGACGTGGTCGGCTACCTCAAGACCTTCACCTTTCTCACGAAGAGTGAGATCGAGGCCCTCGAGGACCAGTTCAAGGCGAATCCCGGGGCCCGCGCGTCGCAAAGCGCCTTGGCCCGGGGCGTGACGGAGTTGGTGCACGGAAAAGACGCGCTGGCCAGCGTGATGAGCGCGTCCGAGGTTCTCTTCGGCGACTTCGATCCCCGGAAGGCTCCCGCCGGCGTCTTTGCGGTGCTGGCGAGCGAGGTGCCCACCGCCACGACCCCCTCCGCGACGCCGACCCTCGTGGAGGCCGTCGTCGCTTCCGGACTGGTCAAGTCGAACGGCGAGGCGCGCCGGGCCATCGAGCAGGGGGGGATCTACCTCAATCAGCAGCGGGAGAACGACGTGAACCGGAAGCTCGCCGCCGCCGACTGGATCTCGGGATACGCGCTGTTGCGGAAGGGCAAGAAGGATTACGCGCTGCTCAAGCTTGGGGTGTGATCTCGCTCCGGTCTGACCCAGGCTGAAAGCCAGGGCCCGACGCAGCGCAGCGCTTGAAGCGCAATGTCTTGTCGGGCCCACCCTTGAGGGTGGGAACGAACGAGGGGCCTGCGGGGGAATCAGATCTCGCGCCGGCATCCGTGATGCCCGGCTACGCGCTGTGCAGCACCCCGTCCAGAACCTCGACGACCTTTTCCATCTCTTCGACGGTGTTGTAAAAGTGGGGCGAAAGCCGGATGGCCCCTTCGCGCAACGCGCAGACCACGCGCGCCCGCTTGACCTGGTGAAACGCCTCCGCGGCCTTCGGCGGAGCGACGCACAGGATGGCCGAGCGGTGACGCTCGTCCCGCGGTGAGGTGATCCGCACGCCGTGCTCGTCCGCCCACTTGAGGATGGGCTGGTGCAGTGACTGCGTGACCTCGACGATGTTCCGCAGGCCGACTTCTTCGATCAGCTCGAGCGACGACGCGAACCCCAGCTCGTCCTGATACGGCAGTGTGATCATCTCGAAGCGGCGGGCATCGTCGCGGAACACGGGGTTGTATTCGACCAGGTGGGAGAAGTCGTCGGTCCCCTCGAACGCCATCCACCCGAATACGGCCGGCTCGATCCGGGTGATCAGCTCCTTCCGGACGTAGACGAACCCGGAGCCCCAGGGCGACAGCAGCCATTTCTGGCCGCCACACGAAAGGATATCGACCGGGGTCTCTTTCACGTCCAGCGGCGAATTCCCCACTCCCTGAATCCCGTCCACCACGAAATAGGTCCCGTTGGCCCGCGCCGCGGCGCCGAGTTTCTTGAGGTCGGCGCGGAAGCCGTTGGAGAACTGCACGAAGGAGATGGCGAGCACACGGACGTTGGGGTCGCGGAGCCGCTCCAGGATACGCGCCTCGTCGGGCCAGCCGTCCTTGGTGGTGGGCACCGTCTCGATGATCACGCCGCGCTTCTCGAGCATCAGCCACGGATACATGTTCGCCGGGAACTCCCGGTCGGACACGAGGACGATTTCGCCGGACGCGATGGGCAGGGAGCGGGCGGCCAGGTTCAGGCCATAGCTCGTGTTCACCGCGATGGCGATCTCCCCCGTCTCGGCGTTGATCAGCCGGGCCACGGCCTCGCGCGCCGCCTGCAGGCCGGCGAAGAGGTCGCGATCGGGGAGCAGATGGGGGGCGGTGCGCTTGGCGTTGAACTGGTCCAGGAGGCGGCGGGTGCGCTCGGGAAGCGGTCCCACCGACGCGTTGTTCAGATACACCGTGTCCGCGGTCCACGGAAACTCGGTGGCGCGCAGGTTCCGCAAGGATTCGCGGACGGCTTTCACACGGGTCGGATGAGAAACGACGTCGGTCATGCCCGCTCTGAGTCAGGGTTCGACGGCCCGGATGCTCCTGACCGCCCGGCGCCCTAGTGGCGCGCGTCCCGGGGACTCTTCTACCTTACTCGGGGGACACCACACGAAACAAGCGGATACCTCGTGAAAGACGGCACCGAATTCACCCTCGTCCTGGGCGGGGGCGGCATGAAGGGACTCGCCCACATCGGCGTGCTTCAGGCGCTGGTGGAGCGGGGGCTCCGGCCGTCCCACATCGTGGGTTCCAGTGTCGGGTCACTGATCGGAGCCGCCTGGGCGGCAGGCCGGAGCATCCCCCAGCTCAAGGACATGGCGATCGGGCTGAAGCGGAAGGACGTCTTCGCGGTGGCGCATGCCGATATGGCGTTCAAGCGGATGCACTCCCCCGCCCTCTTCCGCCGCGAGCCCCTCGAGCACCTGATCCATTCGCTGGTGGGGGACGCGACCTTCGCCGAGCTCGACCCCCCGGTGCTCGTCAACACGGTGGACATCAATTCCGGCATGCAGGTGCTCTGGGGTCTGCCCGGGCTCGATGACGCGCCCCTCGCGGATGCGATCTTCGGGTCCTGCGCGCTGCC
>DATMOQ010000031.1:0-4039 GCA_035568195.1 Gemmatimonadales bacterium | reverse complement strand
GACTCCCGGCTGTCTGAAGACCGTCCCGATCTCGAACAGCCGCACATCCCGGTTCCTCTCCCCCCAGTTGTGCTCCACCCGGCGCCGGAGCGCCGGCAGAAGGGCCATCCGGAGATGGGCGTCCTCGGCGGAAAGGGGGTTGGACACGGCCACCGCGCCGGGGCCATCCGCAGGCCCCAGAGACAGGGTCCGGGCCTCGTAGAACCCGGCGTCCGCCAGGACCTGACGAACGGGGTCCTTGGCCTGCTCCACCGGCGAGTCGGGGACCGTGCCGGGCCGGAAGGCACGCAGCTCGTCCGGGAAGGAGTCGTACCCCCGAAGCCGGGCCACCTCCTCGATCAAGTCCACCTCGCGCGTGACGTCCGGGCGCCAGCCGGGGACCTGTACCGCCAGGCGGTCGTCCTTGGGAAGCGCCACGAACCCCACCGACGTGAGGAGCTTCTCGACCTCCGTGCGCGGGACCTCGACGCCCAGCAGGTGGTTCACGCGGGCCGGGCGCAGGAACACCGCCCGCGGCTGCTCGGGCTCGGGCCACAGGTCGAGGGGCGCCTCGCCGAGCTTTCCGCCCGCGACTGCGGTGATGACTTCGATGGCGCGGCGGAGGGCGTCGGGCATGGCCCACAGGTCAATGCCTCGCTCATACCGGTAGCTGGACTCGCTCGAGACCCCCAGGGCCCGGCGCGTGCGGCGCGTGCGCGTGGGATCGAAGTACGCACACTCGAGCACCAGATCCGTGGTGCTCTCGGTGACCTCGGACTCCGCGCTGCCCATCACGCCCGCCACGATGGTCGGACGCTCCGCGTCGCAGATCGCCGTCATTTCGCCGGTCAGCGTCCGGCCGACCCCGTCCAGGGTGACGATCTTCTCGCCCGGCTTGGCCCGGCGCACCACCACGGCGGGCCCCCGAAGCTTGGCGAGATCGAACGCGTGCATCGGCTGGTTGAGCTCGAACAGCACATAGTTAGTGGCGTCCACCACATTGTTGACGGACCGCTGTCCCACCGCGGCCAGCCGGTCCGCGAGCCAGGCGGGGCTCTTCCCCACCTTTACGCCGCGGATGACGGCCGCCAGATAGCGGCGGCACCCATCGGTGTCTTCGAGCCGGATCGTGACCCCATCGACTTTACCGTCCTTGGCGGCCCGACGCGGGGCCGGCATGGCGGCTCCCGCCCCCGTGCTCCCGGAAATAGCCGGCAGCTTGACGCGGCCGCCGAATGCGGTGGCGAGCTCCCGGGCGACGCCCCGGTGACAGAGGAGGTCGGGCCGGTTGGCGCCGACGTCGATGATGATCTGCTCGTCCGCGATGGGGATGGCGTCCAGAAACCTGGTGCCCGGCGCCGCGGGCGTCTCGAGCTCGAGAATGCCGTCGTGATCCTGGCCCAGGCCCAGCTCCTTGGCCGAGCAGAGCATTCCGTTCGAGGTCACGCCGCGGATTTTCCGGCGCTCGAGCGTCAGGCCGCCGGGCAGAGTCGCGCCCACGGGTACGTAGGGGTAAGTCTTCCCCGCCGTCACGTTCGGCGCTCCGCACACGACTTCGACCGGTCCTTCGGCGCCCCCCGCGTCCACCTTGCAGAGGCTCAGGCGATCGGCGTTGGGATGTTTCTGGACTTCGAGCACATGTGCGATGAGAACGTCCCCCAGGTCGTGATGCAGGGGCACGATCCCGTCCACCGGCGCGCAGAGGTTGCTCAGGCGGTCGGCGGTTTCCTTCGCATCCAGGCGCTGATCGAGCAGCGCCTCCAGCCAGCGGCGCGAGACGTTCACGGCTTCCCGCCCGCGGGGTAAGCGAATTGGGCCAGGAAGCGGACGTCGTCCTCGAACAGGAGACGGATGTCGGGAATCCCGTGGCGGCTCATGGCGATCCGCTCCGGGCCCATGCCGAACGCGTACCCGGTGTAGCGCTCCGCGTCGACACCGCACATCTCGAGCACGGCGGGGTGCACCATCCCGGAGCCGAGGATCTCCATCCAGCCGGTGCCCTTGCAGGTGGGGCAGCCGCGGCCGCCGCACAGCGGATGCTGCACGTCCATTTCCGCCGAGGGCTCGGTGAACGGGAAGAAGGAGGGGCGGAACCGCACCTTGGTGGTGGCGGAGAAGAACCGGCGCGCGAAGGCGGTGAGCGCGGCCTTCAAGTCCACGAAGGTCACGCCCTCGTCCACCACCAGGCCTTCGATCTGCTCGAAGACAGGGGAATGGGACGCGTCGAACGGATCGCGCCGGTAGACCCGACCCGGAATGACCACCCGGATGGGTGGCGGATAGGCTTCGAGGGTCCGCACCTGGACGGGCGACGTGTGGGTGCGGAGCAGCGTGCCCTCCCCCAGATAGAAGGAGTCCTGGGAATCGAGGGCCGGATGGTCGGGCGGGAAGTTGAGCGCGAAGAAGTTGTTGCGCTCGGTCTCGGCTTCGGGGCCCACCGCGCGGGTGAAGCCCAGATCGGCGAAGATGCCGCAGATCTCGTTCACCACCTGGGTGGTGAGATGGAGCCCGCCCCGCCAGGCGGCGCGCCCCGGCATGGTCAGGTCGGCGCCGGCGGGCTTCCGCCCGGCGCTCTGAAGCTCGCGCTCCCGGGCGGCGAGGGCGGCCTCCAGCTCCTGCTTGAGGACGTTCGCCGCGCCCCCGATCGTCTTGCGTTGCTCGGGGTCGAGGGTGGGGAGCTCTTTGAGGATCTCGGTCAGCGCACCGGCTTTGCGGCCCAGGAGCTCGGTCTTCAGCTCCTGCAGCCGCCGCAGATCGGCCTCGCGAACCTCGGCTAGACGCTCCCGCAGCCGGGCGAGGCTGGCGAGGAGGTCGCGCATATCAGAGTGCCTTCTTCGCGACCTCCGCCAGCTGTTCAAACGCCGCCGGGTCCCGCACCGCGAGGTCGGCGAGCACCTTCCGGTTGATCTCCACGCCCGCCTTGCGCAGGCCGTTCATGAGCCGGTTGTACGACAGCTCGTGGAGCCGGGCCGCGGCGTTGATGCGCGTGATCCAGAGCCGGCGGAAGTCGCCTTTCTTCCGGCGCCGGTCGCGATACGCGTACTTCTCCGCGCGCTCGACCGACTCCTTCGCGGCCTTCCACAGCTTGGACCGCCCGCCCCAGTAGCCCTTGGCGAGCTTCATGATCTTGTTCTTGCGCGCAAGGCGCGCGACGTTGCTCTTGACGCGAGGCATGTCTTCTCCCTACGCCTGCAGGAGGCGCATCAGGCGCTTCTGATCCGCATGCGAAACCATCGCGCCCTGCCGGAGGCGGCGCTTCCGCTTGGGATGCTTCTTGGTCAGGATGTGGCTCTTGAAGGCCCGGTGACGCCGGATCTTCCCTGAGCCGGTGATCTTCACGCGCTTCCGCAGCGCGCGCTTGCTCTTCATTTTGGGCATCGTGTCCTCCCCGGGCTGACGCCCGGGGTTAGTTGTTTATTTTGGCCCCAGCACCATGGACATGTTCCGGCCTTCGAGCTTCGGGTCCTGCTCGATCTTGGCGATGTCCTTCAGCTCCACCGCCACCCGGTCGAGCACCTGTCGTCCCAGGTCGATGTGCGCCATCTGCCGGCCGCGGTACATCATCGTCACCTTCACCTTGTTCCCCTCCAGCAGGAACTCCCGCGCGTGGCGGGTCTTGAAGGCGAAGTCGTGATCGTCGATGCCGGGCCTGAACTTCACTTCCTTCAGGTGAATCACGTGCTGTTTCTTCTTGGCCGCACGCGCCGCCTTGGCCTGCTCGAACTTGTACTTGCCGTAGTCCATGATCTTGACCACGGGGGGCCGGGCCAGCGGCGCGACCTCGACCAGGTCGAACCCCTGCTCCACTGCCGCCGCCAGCGCGGCGTCGACTTCCATCACTCCCAGCTGAGCCCCGTCCGCGGCGATCACGCGAACCGGGCTGATGCGGATCTGCCGGTTGACCCGCGTGCGCGGCGTGCGACTGCTGCTGGCGCTGCTCGTGTTGCTGGTGCTGCTACTGCTGCTTCCGGGTTCGAAGGCCAGGTGGCTAGCTCCAAGCATTAAAGAAAAACGGACCCTTTGAAGGGCCCGCCGCCGTCAGCCGTCAGCCGTCAGCCGT
>DATMOQ010000030.1:0-2556 GCA_035568195.1 Gemmatimonadales bacterium | reverse complement strand
TACCGGCTGGAGCACTCGGATCGATTCGACTTCGGGTCGATCGACGTGGTCACCGGTGGGGACCCGACCACGCTGCATCGCGTGGGATGGCTGTCCTCCAACTACCTGAGCTACGTGAAGGACAACACGCTGTGGCTGGACACCGGACCCATCGACGGGGAGCGGTTCGCCGTGACCGGCGGCGTGGTCAACGACATCAGCCATGGCCGCTTCGATTCGTGGGTCGCCTTCGGGGACTATCGCCGCTACATCCGGACCAGCCTGCGTTCCGGATTTGCGTTCCGCGCCATGGGGTACTACGGGGGCGGGGAGCGTCCGCGCCGCACCAATATCGGCGGGTCATGGGCCATCCGCGGCTATCCGTACTACGGGTACGTCGCCGGCACCCGCGCCTGGATGGTCAATCTGGAATGGCGCTTCCCCATCACCGACTACCTGGATCTGGGCTTTCCGTTCGGACCGGTCCGGTTCCCGGGAGTGCAGGGGGCTTTCTTCTGGGACGAAGGGCGGGCCTGGACGCCGCTCACCGAAGCTCGAGGTACCCTCGGTTCCTCGGGGCTCGGGTTCCGCATGCCGCTGGGTCCGGCGTTCGTCCTGCGTCTGGACATGGGCTACCGGTTCTCAAGTGGAAACGTCGACCTCTACTCCCTCCCATTGAGCAGCCAGGGCCGGCGCTTCGTCGACCTCTTTTTCGGGTTTAACTACTGAGCCGGCAACGATTTCGGCTTGACCCTGCCGGGGCCCTCTCCTACATTGGCGCGGGGGCGGTGCTGGCGTGCGCCATCGCGGCATGTCGCCCGGGTGCGCTGGTACCCGATGCGCTGGCTCCGGCCTCGCGGGATTCGGCGGTGGCATGGGCGCGCACCACGTTCCCCCGACATGGCGCGGCGATCCGGTTCAAGTGGCGCTATGAGGACCGGAAGCTGAATGCCGCGGGTCGCGGGACGGCGCGGGTGGCGCCTCCGGATTCCGTGCGACTCGATTATGCCGCTTCGCTGGGGCTGTCGTCCGGCGCCGGCGTGGTCGTGGGGGACTCGGTGATCTGGGCCGACCCCGATCAGGACTTCCGGTCGTTCATCCGGGGAGTCCCGATGTTCTGGGCGGCGATCGGCGTGGGGCGTCCGCCGGGGCCGGAGACGGCGGTGTTCGGGGAGCCGGGCGTGGGGGAGAAGGGGCGGCGGATTTGGCGCTTGGTCTCGGGCGCGGACACGTTGGACTACCGGTCGGTCGGTGCGCCCCGTCTCGAGACCCTCGACGCGGAATGGCGCAACGGCGGCACGACGGTCGCGCGGAGCCACACGGAGTACGATCGGCAGGGCTGGCCCGCGCGCGCCCAGGTGGAGTTTCCCGATGCGGGAGCGCGGTTTGAGCTTACGGTGGTTGGGGTCGACACGACGGTCGTGGTCCCGCCGGCTCTCTGGCGCGCTCGGCGCTAGCGCCGCGGCCGCGGCGCTGACCGGCTGCCTGTACGGCTTCGCCGGTGGCGGGCTTCCCAACATCAAGACGGTGGCGATTCAGCCATTCGACAATCAGACGCCCATGCCCCAGCTGACCACGGAAGTGAACGAGGCCATCCGGCAGGCGTTCGAGAGCCGGCTGGGATTGCGGCAGGCGGGCGAGCAGACGGCGGATGCGCTGGTCCGCGGGCGGATCGTGCAGTATCAGGCCGACGTCCCGCTGGCCTTCGTGCCGGGGCAGGGGCAGGCGCCGGTGACGCGGCGGCAGGTGCAGGTGACGGTGGACGTCGAAGTCCTCGATCAGCGGCAGGGGAAGACCATCTGGCAGCGGCAGGGGCTGACGGTGCTGGGCGACTATCAGCCGCCCGCGGAAGCGGACGGGCGCAAGCAGGCGCTCGACAAGCTGGTCGCGGAAATCGTGGAGGGAGCGCAGTCGCAATGGTGAGCGGGCGGTCCCCCGCTCGGCGGGGTGCGTCTTCTCTGGGGTGTCTCTTGTCGCTGTTGATCTTCGTCGCGGCCCTGTACTACGGGGTCCACATCGGCGAAGTCTTCTTCCGGTATTACCGGCTGGTGGACGAGATGGATTCGCAGGCGCGTCTGGCGTCGGCCATCGACAACGGCACCATCCGGCGCCGGCTCGAGGCGGCGATTCAAGACATCGGGCTCCCGTCGGACGCAGCCGACTCCCTCGAGATCACCCGGACGGGCGATCCGCGGAAGATCCACATCGAAAGCCACTACAGTGAGCGGGTGCAGCTGCCGCTCTTCAATCACGTCTTCTCGCTTCATCCCACCGCGGACGAGTCACTCTAGGCCGCTGCCGTGAATACGGCGGGGAAGGTCCGTTCCTGGGACGGCGCGGCGCGCTGGCGCCTGGGCGAGGGCGGTCGCGTCGTTTTCACCAACGGCGTGTTCGACCTCCTCCACGTGGGTCACGTCGCGCTCCTGGAAGCCGGCCGTCGCGAAGGGGCCTCCCTGGTCGTCGGACTGAACAGCGACGCCTCCGTCCGGCGGCTGAACAAGGGGCCCGATCGGCCGCTGGTGCCGGAGGACGAGCGGGCGCGCGTGGTCGCGGCGCTCGCCGCCGTCGACTGCGTGG
>DATMOQ010000029.1:0-7055 GCA_035568195.1 Gemmatimonadales bacterium | reverse complement strand
TATCCACGATGGCCTGCACCATCACGACGCCCTGGATGCCGGCCTGTCGCAGCAGCTCCGGAAACTCATAGGGGGGATGCGACAACATCTCCGGCTTCTCCTGCACGACGTCCGCAGAGAAGACCTGATCTGAGTTGGGGGTCACGCCCGAGGCCAGGCCGCCCTCGACGCCGGCGCCCGAGAAGTCCTTGGGATCGAAATGCTCCTGCAAATTGACCGGAGGAATGTTCTTCGGAATGTCCGTGATGGCGATGACCGTCTGGAACCCCTTGAGGGGCACGTCGATGGTGGGCGGCGGCGGCTGGTCGGGTTGCTTCTGCTGCTGTTGCTGCAGGAACACGACGGTCGTGTCCACCTTCACCTTGTTGTCGCCGGTGCTGGCGGCCAAGGTCGCGTACACCGCGAAAGCAATGATCGCGGTGTGCAGCGTCACGGACACGAACCCGACACCAAAGAAGCGGCCCTTCTGTGTCTTCCGCTTCGATTCGATCAGATTGTCGAACACGAGTCGCCACTCCCCTCGGAGGACCAAGGAAATACTACCTGCCCGGTATTACCCGCTAGTGGGCAAGACATTACAAAACGATGACAGCGCGCTGGAGTGGACACCACAAGTGCAGCGCCCAAACTACGCGCCGCCCGCTCCCCGAGAAGTTGAAATCACCGTCGGAAGGCTTGCCTCGCCCCGTACCCACCCTGAGAGGGTGGGCCCGGCGAAGCACTGCGCTTGAAGCGCATCGCGGTGTCGGGCCCAGGCTTCTTGAGCCTGGGTCCGGCGCGGGAGGTCACACTCACGTCGTGAGGGCTAGGTGGCGGGTCATGGAGCGAGCCTCCCCGTCCCGTACCCACCCTGAGAGGGTGGGCCCGGCGAAGCACTGCGCGAAGCGCAGCGCAGCATCGGGCCCAGGCTTTAGGTGGCGTTCCGCGGCAGGGTGACGGTGAACGTGGTGCCGCGCCCGGGTCGGCTCTGGACCTCGATCGTTCCCCCATGCGCCTCGGCGATCCACCGGCAGATGGCGAGCCCCAACCCCGCCCCCGCGCGCTCCCCCGTGCGGGTCCGGGCGATGTCGGCGCGGTAAAAGCGGTCGAAGACGTGCGGCAGGTCCCCCGGCGCGATTCCGATGCCGGTATCGGACACCGACAGAATGACGCGCGCCGTGTCGTGTGCGAGGGAGAGCCGGATGCGGCCCCCGGAAGGCGTGTATTTCACCGCGTTGGTCAGCAAGTTGAGCACCAGCTGCCGCATCCGGGTCCGATCGACGGACAGCATCACGGGCTCGCCCGGTACGTCGACCTCGATGCGGAGATTGGCGGGCTCGGCGAGGAGCTCGCCCGTCTCCTCCACCTCCCGCAGCAGCGCGCGCAGATCGACCGACTCACGCGCCAGCGGGGCCCGGCCTTCGTCCGCCCGCGCCAGGGTGAGCAGCGCATCGACCAGCTCGGTCATGCGGTTCACCTCCTGCAACGTCTCCTCGAGCACCACGAGCGTTTCCTGCGGCAGGTTCGGCGTCGTGACGGCCCGCTCGACGCCCGCCCGCAGGACCGTGAGCGGCGTCTTGAGCTCGTGGCTCGCGTCGGCCGTAAACCGCCGGAGGGCCACGAAGCTGCGCTCGAGGCGCGCCATCATGTCGTTGAGCGTGTCGGCCAGGCGTCCGAATTCATCCTTCACCATCGGCGTCGCCAGCCGCCGGTGCAGCGAGCGGCCGTCGGAGATCTCCTCGACCTCCGTAATGATCTGATCCACGGGCTCCAGGGCGCGGCGCGCGATCCACGATCCCAGAAGCCAGGCGGCCAGCAGACTGAAGGGGAAGACCAGGAGGAGAGGGGTGGTGAGCTCCTGGATGCCGAGCTCCGTGGGCGCGACGTCCGCGCCCGCGAGCACCGATCCGAACTGCGGGCCGCCGGCGGCGCTCCGGACCACGTAGCGGATGGTCGGTCCATCGGGCGCGATCCGCGCGGTGCGCGGTGAATGGTCGGCGGTATCGACCCGCGCGAGCTGGTGGAGCTGCTCGAGCACCGAGAAGCCGCCGGCCCGGACATCGGCCGATACGAAGAGAAGCCCCGCAGTGTCCGCCGCGGTGATGAGGAGGAAGCCGGGCACCGGCTCGAGCGCGGCCTGTACCGGGCGCACCAACTCGGGCGCCCCCCCGCGACCGCGCTGCAGGAGCACTCCTCCGGAGCCATAGATCTCGGAGAGGATGCCGTTGGTGACGTCCGCTTCCGTCCGGATGCGCTGGTCGAGCTCCTGATACGATGCGGACCGACGCTCGACGTACAGGATTGCTGCAAAGGCGGCGAGGGTCAACGCGACCGCGGAGGCATACCAGGCGGTCAGCCGGCCCCGGATGGTCTGCACGTTACGTCTTCACCACGTAGCCCACGCCCCGGACGGTATGGATGAGCTTGGGCTCCCGGCCTTGGTCGATTTTCTTGCGCAGGCGCGTGATCACCACGTCCACGATGTTGGTGCCGGGATCGAAGTGGTAATCCCACGCGTACTCGGTGATGAGCGTGCGGGACATCACGCGCCCCTGGTGCCGCACCAGGTATTCGAGCACCGAGTATTCCTTGGGCGTCAGCTCGATCGCGGTGCCGGCCCGCTTCACCTCCCGCGCGCCCGTATCCAGCACCAGATCGGCGACCTTCAGGGACGGCGACGCGATGGCTTTGGGCCGGCGGCCCAGCGCCTCGACCCGCGCGAGCAGCTCTTCGAGCGCGAACGGCTTCGTGACGTAGTCGTCGGCGCCGGCGCGGAGCGCCTGGACTTTGTGGTCGACCGCATCCTGGGCGGTGAGCACCAGCACCGGGACCGAGAGCCCGCGGTCGCGCAGGGTCCGCAGCACCTCAGGCCCGGTGAGCTTCGGCAGCCGGAGGTCGAGGACGATCAGGTCGTAGTGGCCGGTGGAGCCCAGACGCAGACCCTCTTCACCGTCCGCCACCAGGTCGGCCTGGTATCCGGCCTCACCCAGTCCGCGCTTCACGTACTGGCCGACGGTCTTGTCGTCCTCCACCACGAGGACCTTCATCCGATGGGCAGGTACACCTTGAAGGTCGATCCCACGCCGATCTGGCTGTCCACCTCGATGCGGCCGCGGTGATCCGCGATGATGCCGTAACAGATGGAAAGCCCCAATCCGGTGCCCCGGCCCTGCGGCTTGGAGGTGAAGAACGGCTCGAAGATTTTCGAGAGCTCTTCCTTCTTGATGCCCACGCCGCGGTCGATGAACTCCACCAGCAGCTCGTCGTCCCGCTCCGGATTCTTTCCCGACCGGACGGTGAGGGTCCCCCGCGAATTCATCGCGTCCATCGCGTTCAAGAGCAGCGCCATGAAGCTCTGGATCAGCCGCTCCGGGTCCGCCGGGATCATGGGCAGATCCGACGTGAACTCCCGGCTCACCACCATCCGCTTGAAGCGCTCGTGGTGCTTGAGGAGGAACAGCGTCTGCTCGATGATGTCGTTGATGTCGATCACCCGCTTCTCACCGGTCCGCGGCCGCGAGAAGTCGAGCAGGCGGTCCACGATCCGGCGACAGCGCTGCACTTCCTTGTCGATGATCTCGAGGTACTCGTCCCCGCCTCGGCCCCCGCCGTCCTCGCCCCGCAGCTTGAGGGCCTCGGCGCAGGCCAGAATGGTGGCGAGCGGATTGTTGATTTCGTGCATCACGCCCGCGGCCAGCTGGCCGATGGCGGCCAGCTTCTCGGTCTGGGCCAGCCGGTGCTGCGCCTCCCGCCACTCCGTCACGTCTTCGCCGATCGTGATCACGTGCGTGATCCGATCCTCTTCGAGGCGCATCGGGATCTTGGTGATCCGGTAATACCGGGAGTCCCGCGTGGCCTGCGACTCCATCTCCACCTGCTGAATTTCCCCGGTCTGGAACACCCGGTCGAACTCCCGCTGGAGCAGATCCCGGGGCTGGCGGTCCAGGACGTCGAACACCTGCCGGCCCACCGCATCGTCGCGCGACACGCCCTGCGTACCGCTCTCCCGCTTGCGGTTCCAGGCCCGGATCACGTAATCGGAATCGATGACGTAGAGCCCCACCGGCAGGGAGTCGATGATGCGGGCGGCGAAGTTCCGCTGCGCCTCCACCTCCCGCGTCCGGGCCGCCACTTCCGACGCGAGGTCCTGCGAGAGCTCCGTGGCGGCGAGGAGGGGCGCCAGGATCCCGGCGACGACACCGAGGATGGCGTGGGCGACGTGCTCGCCAGGACCTCCGGGGACCACGGCCTCGAGCGCTCCGAAGGGAACGTCGTCATGCAAGAGCGGGAGCCGGACCAGCGTGCCGAGCCCCCGCGGCGTGCGGGTAGGTCCGGCTTTGATCCAGGCATTGACGGGGTTGTCTTCCCCGGAGAGCAGATCGGAAGAGCCCGCACTGGGGGCGTAGGTGACGCCGTCGACGCCGCGCAGCCACAGGCGGCACACCTGCAGGCCCAATCCGGACTTGAGCGCCGAGAGCACCGACGCCAGGACCTCGTCGGTGGTGAGCCCGCTCCCCAGGATGGCCGAGACTTCGGCGATCACCTGGAGGCCCGGCATCTGAGCAACGGAGACTGGTGCGGCCATCAGGCCGCTAACCTAGGACCGCGTTCCACCCTTCGCCAGCGGGGTCTCGAAGCGGATGCCCAGAAAGGTGTGGACGTCGGTGTGACCCCGCCCCCAGAACACGGTCGGACCGATGACGATGACGTAACTCGCGCCGTCGTTGGTCCCGAACCGGAGCCCGGGCAGGGCGGACAGCGACAGCCAGGCGCTCCCCTGAGGGAACGGCGAATTGCTGCCGAGCGCCCCGGCCGCTTCCAGCGTGAAGTCCAGGCCGAACGTGCTGGTGTTCGTTTCGCTCCCCATCTGCGCGATCGAGAGCATGCCGGTCCGCGCCGAGAACGCCAACCCGCCCACGATCCCGCGGGCGCCGCCGATGATCTGGCCCTCGTCCACGAACGAACCGAGCCGCAGCGTCTCGCCCACCCCGCGGAACGGGCCGAAGTGCGTGTGCTGCGTCAACCCGATGTCCCCGCCTTCGATCTGCCAGCCACCCCCCAGCGTCGCCGCCAGGCCCAGTGAGAGCCACGACTGGGACGCGAGTGGCGTAGACAAAATCGCGCCGGCGCAGAACATTGCCGCCATGGACCGCCGCACGTTCGTTCTCCTCTCCGGAGCAGCCTCCGGATCATTGCTGGTTCCGCTTCGTGAGTCCGGCGGTTGGGTGCCGGTCGCCTCGCGCGAACGCCTCGACGGCCCCGACGGCCCGGGCCGTCCCGGTCGTCTGGCGTTCGAGTTCGACGACCGTCACCAATGGCGATTGTGGTACCGCGGAGAGGGCGCGCCCGTTCCCCTCCTGCCCTTCACATCCGCCGGCATCCATCTGGGCGACCGGACCCTGACGCTGGGCGAGCTCGATGACGTCTCGCTCCAGGCGGGCGCTCCCCCATCGGGCGAGTCCACCGTCATCCGGGGGCGCGCGGCCGGGCTGTTCGTCGAAGCCACGTTCCAGGTCGAGCCGCCCGCGCCCGCGCCCCGGGCGTCCCTGACCCTGCGAATCTACCCCGACACCGACCTTCCGGCGGTTTCGGGCATGGCGTGGGCGTCCCTGCCGCTCGCCCGGACGCTCCCCGGAGCCGGCGAGCTGCTCGCGCACGTCGATGAGTCGATTCCGGCCATTCTCCCCGTGACCGCGTCCACACCTCCGGACATACGGTCCGCCGGCATGCTGGCGCTGACCCGTCGCATCAACGGCGCGGTCCGGGCCCTGGCCATCATCGAAGAACCTGGTGGCGCGGGATCGCTCTCCGCCGTGGCCACCTCCGGGGCGTTGACCCTGGACACGTTCTGGACTCCCCCGCGCCCGGTCTCCCCCGGAGGCGATGACCAGACCGTCACGTTCTGCTACCAGCCCCAGGGCGATGGGCTCGCGGCGCTCTCCGCGGCCTGCGCGCCGGCGCAGGGAGACCGGGACTTCCTGGCCTCGCTCGTGCCCCCGGCCGGACTCTGGCTGGCCGGATCACAGGGCCGGGGGGAGGACCTGTTCGACCTCCTCGGCCGAGCTGCCCTGCTCCTCGACCCGCGCTTTGCCCCGATGATCGCGTACGGTCCCGGGGATGCGGGTCCGCGCGGCCATCGCTGGTGCACGGACCAGATCCATGCCGCGGGGCTCCTCGCCGCGGTCTCGCTCACGCCGTTTAGCGCCGGGGACGGCACGCGCCTCGACCCCGCCCATCCCGAGACGCAGACCGCGCTGCGCAAACGCGCCCGCGTCGCCGTGCAGGAGTGGGGATACGACGCGCTCATCCTCCACGACGTCGACTCGGTTTTCCAGATCGCGCAGCACCAGGGGAACCTCACGCACCTTGAAGCCCTGCGAGCCGGACTCGGCGCGATTCACGAGGGCGCCGGGCCGGTCACCATCTGGAGCGCCGCTGTCGTTCCTCAGACCGGGACATTGAGGGTGGTGCGCGTCGGTGACCCACCGAGTCCCGGATTCAGCGCCGTGGCGGAAATGAATTCGCGTGCGGGACTGCGCAGCTTCTATCACCGCTCCTGGTGGCTGAACGACCCCGGCCCCATCACGTTGGGGTACCCGCTGACGCTGGTGGAAGCCCGCACCCAGCTGAGTCTCGCCGCCCTCACCGGTGCGGCCACGACGTTCACGGCCGACGTCCTCGATGTGCCCGATGCCCAGGTGGATCTGGTGCAGCGGGCCGTCCCCCCGGCGCCCGTGGCCGGACATCCGCTCGGCGGCTCCGGGAGTCCGTCCCTCTGGGTCGCGCGCTCGGGCGACTGGCTCACCGTGCTGATGATCAACTGGAACGACAGCCAAGACGACGAGCGGATCCTCCGCCTTGCCGACGTGGGCCTCTCCGCTGGGGCGTACGTCGCGTACGACGTGTGGAGCGGCACACCGCTCCCCGCCGCCGACCCGTTTCATTTCACGCTGGAGCCGCACGACTGCCGGGTTCTGGGTGTCAGGCCGCGGGCCAATCATCCACAGGTGATCGGAACCACACGTCACGTGATCCAGGGAGCCGTGGACCTCCGCGATGAGCACTGGGACGCGGGA
>DATMOQ010000028.1:0-3836 GCA_035568195.1 Gemmatimonadales bacterium | reverse complement strand
GCCGACACGGGACCGGGCCTGCCTCCGGAGGGCACGACTCCGTCGGGCCAGCCCTCGTTCTCCACCTCGGGGCTGGGTCTCACCATCTGCCGGCGGGTGTTGAACGAGCTGGACTCGACCTTGAAGTGCGAATCGACGCGGGGTGTCGGGACGAGATTCTGGTTTGAGCTGGACCTCTCCGTAGCCCACCCCGATTTGGAGTAGACGGCTAGACGGCTGGACGGCTAGGCGAGTGTCCCACAGCGATCCGTAGCGTATTCCTCTCCCCGCTCATCCCGCATCAAGGCATCCGCGAAGAACTTCGTCGCCCAGCTGAGCACCTCGAAACGCCCGTACCACCCCGTCATCGGGCACGACCCCTTGATGCCGCCGCGGATCCCCGGATCGCTCGCCTCGCAGCTCTGCGTGGCTTTCACCGCCTGCAGGACCCTGGGGACGGGCTTGGTCCACCTCGGCTCCCCGGTGATGGCCGCGAGCCGCATCCACACGTTGGCCATCTGCGCCTCACCGGTGAGGCACCGCCACTTCGCCGCAGCCCCCCATGCCGCATTGAAGCGTCCCGGCAGGGTGCCGCGCTCGTCCACGCGCTCCGCGATCCGCCCCGCGGCCACCGACGCCGCGGCGATCAGAGACGAGTCACCGAGCACACGGCCCCCTTCCAGCAAACCCCGGATGGCGTATGCCACCGTGTGCAGCAGGGGTTCAGCCGGATCGGTGAGACAGCACGCCGGGAGCCAGCCATTCTCGTGCTGCTGGCGCGCGATCATGCGAAGGGCCCGCGAGGCCGCCTCCGTGAACTGGTCCTCCGAAAAGCGCGCCCCCGCTTCGGCCAGCGCCCACGCGGTGCGCGCGTTGTAGTTGGTCGCCCGACGGTCGGCGAACATGGAATTCCCGCGCCGCCAGGCGCCGTCGGCGTCGAGTGCCGACACCAGGAACTCCGCGGCACGGCGGGCCGCGTCCGCGAACTCCTCACCCCTCGTCTCGTCGTACGCGGCGAGCCAGCCGAGGAGCACCTGTCCCGTGTTGAAGACCGCGGGCGTGGGAGGCTCCCCGATCACGCCGCCTTGCACCGCCCCGCTGGGGAGCTGGACCTCGATCTCCCAACGCGCCGCCTGGATGGCCCGCACTGCGAGTCCCGACCACCCCAGGTGGCGGGATGCGAGGAAGAGCGTGGGAATGATGTAGCCCGTGGTTTCCGGGTACGCCGCCTGCCACCCGCGGGTGCCGAACTGCGGGTGCCGGACCATCGAGTAGCCTCGGGCGATTCCCGGCGTGCCGGTCACGTCCTGCGCGCGGCAGAGCCAATGGAGGGCGGCCAGCAGGTGGGGGCGATGATCTGCCGATGCGGCGAAACCACCCAGCCGCTCGTGCCAGAGCTCGCCCAGCACGGTCCGGGCGCGGGGCCCGGCGTGGGTGGTCACCATGCGGCCTCCGTGGCCCGCGAGAGATGCTCGCGGATCCACCGGGTGACGCGGTGCCCCGTTTCGTGCTCCGCGCCGAACACCCAGCGGGCCCCCGCGCAGTTGCGCACTTCCGCCCCGAATCCGGTCTTGAAGCGATGGAGGCCATAGCTCGGGTCCGCGGGATCGACGGCCGTCCCCGGGGTGCCGCCCAGCGAGTAGTGGGTGAAGCCGGCCGACTGGAAGGCCAGCGAGATCTGCAGGTGCAGCCAGATCGAGGCGTTCCGTGCGTACCCGTCGGGCGTCGAGCCGCCGGAGACGTAGTAGGCGCGCCGGCCCGCCCAGCCCACCAGGGCGGCGGACAACGGCTGCCCGTCCAGCATCACGGCGTAGGTGGTGAGGCCCCAGGCGGGGTCTTCGCGGAACGCGGCCGCAGGTGGCAAGTGCACTTCATACGTAGCTCCGCGTCGCTCTCCCGCACGGAGCGCCGCCGACTGGGTCACGTCCGCCATCAGGGCCCGCGCCTTGCCGCCGGCAAGCGTGTGCAGCACCCAAGCGTCGGACGCATCAGGCAACCGGCGGCGATGATGCGTGCTCAACCGCTTGAGCAGATCGTCGGGGGTTCCCGCGAGCGGAATGGCATACTCGTTTCGCGCCGGGAGTCGGGTGCCGTTCAGAGCCGGCTCCACCTCTCCCTCAGCGTCGAAGGAATCGACGGCGAGCTCGGTCCAGCCATCGTCTGTTCCCGCGAGTACCAGCGCGTCGACGGCCCGCGGCCCCATCGTCTCGAACCCGGGCGCCAGGGCGGGCGGCGTCGGCACGTAGGCGTGCCGGGGGCGCGGGGGAACACGACACCGGCGGTGCACTCCGGCCGTGATACCCAGTACGTCATCGCCGTCCATCAGCTCCCCGTAGAACGGCTCACCCTCGGCCCCCGCCGCGACGAGCCCGGGAGGAGAGTGGAAAAAACCGGCTCCGCATTGCTCGAGCCGCAGGGGCCAATCGGGGGGACAGACGTGGTGAAAACGCCAGCGCATGCCTGCCTCGACCAAAGACGACGTCATCAGGTTTCTCCCATGAGCACTGGACGTTTGCCCGTCTCCACGTCTGGGAGAACTCTCAAGTTCCGTGCCCTATCGGGACCGTCGCGCACAGTTCGGAACCGTGTCGCCCCGGTGGAGCGCGGACGCAGCGGACGATTCCGCCGCGCGACGTCGCGGGAAAAGCGCGCTCCTGGTCTTGCTCTTGCCTCGAGAAGTCTCGATGACTCCCACCTCACAGCTCGATCGCTCGCTTGTCCACGGCATCGCGTGGACCAGTGCCATTCGCTGGGTCACTCAGCTCGCCAGCTGGGTCGTCACCCTCCTGGTGGCCCACCTGCTCGCGCCGTCCGATTACGGGCTGGTGGGGATGGCGCTGGTCTACTTCGGGCTGGCACAGCTGCTCTGCGACGCGGGGTTGTCGGCGGCCATCGTGCAGATCCGCGGGCTCGGGGAACGGGAGCTGGCCGCGCTGGGGGTGATCGCGGGCCTGGTGGGAGTGGTGCTCTGCCTGCTGTCGCTCGCCGCGGCCCCCTGGGTGGCCGCGTTTTTCCGTGAAGGGCGCGTGAGCGGGATCCTGATGGTGCTGTCGGTAACCTTTCCCATCAGGAGCCTGCAGATCGTGCCGCGGGGGCTCCTGGCCCGTGACCTTCAGTTCCGGTCCCTCGCCCTCATCGACGGGATCGAGTCGATCGTGGTGATGACCACGACCCTGGTGATGGCGCTGGCAGGCACCGGCTACTGGGCGCTGGTGGCCGGACCGATCGTGGGCACCGTGACGAGCACCACGATGTGCTTCCTGTGGCGCCCCCACCGCCTCGCGATCCCGCGGGACTACGAGTCGCTGCGTCCCGCGTTGCGGCTGGGGCTGAATCTGTTGATTTCACAGATCGCCTGGTACGCATACTCCAACGCGGATTTCACCGTGGTCGGTCGCGTCCTCGGCAGCACGGCGCTGGGCGCCTATACGCTGGCCTGGACCATCGCCAACGTTCCGGTGGACCGTGTCAGCTCGCTGGTGGGCCGGGTCACCCCGGCCTTTTTTGCGGCCGTGCAGGCCGACGCCTCGAGCCTGCGGCGGTACTTGTCGCTGCTCACCGAGGGGCTGGCGTTCGTCACCCTGCCCCTCTGCCTCGGACTCTTCCTCACCGCCCACGATTTCGTCAGTGGGTTTCTCGGCGACCGCTGGGACGGCGTGACGGTGCCGCTGCAGCTGCTCGCACTCTACGCCGCGCTCCGGTCCATCGCCCTGCTGGCGCCCCAGGTCCTCGTGTCCACCGGCCGCAGTGCCCGGAGCATGGCGTTCAGCGTGCTGGCGTTGATCGTGCTGCCTCCCGTGTTCTACCTCGGGACCCGCTGGGGCACCGCCGGCGTGGCGATGGGATGGGTAACCGTC